>JBGOXC010000085.1:0-5723 GCA_041478935.1 Dehalococcoidia bacterium | reverse complement strand
GGTGGCAATACTGCACCTCTTCCGCCACGCCGCGGTATCACAGTACCCGGAACAACGGCTCAACATCTCGCGCCGCAGCCGCGGCAATGAACTGGTATGGAGCCGAGAAAGGTGCACTGGCTGCGCCACCTGCGCCAAGGCCTGCCCGCAAGGCGCCATTGAAATCGTCACCGCTACTGATATTACCGAGAATAAATATAAAGTGGAAACCTACCGGGTGGATACCGGCTATTGCATCCAGTGCGGTTTGTGTGTGGAAGCCTGCCCCTACGACGCCGTTTTCATGGGCTACTCTTACGAACGGGCGAAGTACCGCCGCACCGAGCTGGTGCAGACCAACGATGAGCTGCTGGAAAGTCCAGCGAGACCTGTTAGCGGGTATTTCCATCCCGATATTGCGGCAAAGCTACCGAAGCAGACGCTACTTATAGAGAAAATCGTGGAGAAGAGGAAATAATGGGACAGGCAGTCGCTTTCTGGATAATGGCGATAGTAATCGTGGGGGCGGCGTTAGCCGTCGTCTTCCTGCGTAACGTATTCCGCGCTGCCCTACTACTCATTTTGTGTTTTATCGCGGTGGCGGGGATTTACATTACTTTAAGCGCCGACTTTTTAGCGGCGGTACAGATATTAGTATATGTCGGCGCGATATCCGTATTGATTATTTTAGCGATTATGATGACGCGCGGCATCCAGAAAGGCAGCTCAGCCAACAAGTTAAGAATTCCGGCGGTTATTGTGGCGGCAGCAGTGCTGGGTATCCTGATTTACGCGGTCACCAGCAGCCCCTGGAGCATTTCGTCCCTGCCGCCGCTAAGTGATACTACCGCGCCGCTGGCTACCAAACTCTTTAGTGAGAATGGGTATATATTGCCGGTGCTGACCGGCGCGACGCTGCTGCTGGCGGCAATACTGGGCGCCATCGTTATCACGAGGGAGAACAAGGAGAGTAAAAAGTGACCATCGGGCTGACGCATTATCTCGTGCTATCGGCGGTGTTATTCTGTATCGGACTTTACGGCGCGCTGACCCGGCGCAACGCCGTGATTATTTTAATGTGTATCGAGCTGATGTTGAACGCCGTGAATATCAGCTTAATCGCGTTTTCCAGCTATATCGTGCCGCAGCTACTGACGGGGCAGGTTTTCGCTATCTTCGTCATGGTTGTAGCGGCGGCGGAAGTAGCGGTAGGGCTAGCGATAGTGCTGGCAATGTTCCGCCATTTTAAAGATATCGATATCAATAACATTAATTTGCTTAAGTGGTAATAAAAAATGTGGATAGAAGTTAAAAAAGCGCAAACGCTGGCTATCGCGGAGATGTGGAAGGAATGTTTCGAGGGCGAAGGCGTGCCCACGCGCATCATGCCGGAGAAGGGACTGCCCGAAGGGCGGGAGGTTGTTCCTTATTCTATTATGGTACCGCAGGATAAAGAGCACGTGATTAAGGACATCTTAAGGAAGCTATGATACCTTATCAGCTAATCTGGCTTATCATGCTGCTGCCGCTGGCGGCGTTCGTCGTCAACGGACTGCTTATAAGGCCGTTTGTTAAGCCCAAGAGCAAGGTTTACGGTTATATCACCATCGGGTCGATAGCCACGTCGGCGGTGTTTTCCATCTGGGCGCTGATATCCGTGATGTCGGCGGCAGACCACCAGATTGCCGTGCCGGACGTTAGTTGGATAACCATCGGCAGCTTCAATTTCCACGTCGGCATGATGATGGACCAACTTTCCGCCATGATGGTGGTGGTGGTATCCGTCGTCAGCCTGATGGTGCAGATATATTCGCTGGGCTACATGGAGCACGACGAGGCGGGTTATTATCGATATTACACGTTTATGTCGCTTTTCACCTTCTCCATGTTGGGGTTGGTTCTATCCGACAATTTACTTTTCACCTTCGTTTTTTGGGAGATGGTGGGGTTATGTTCTTATCTGCTCATTGGTTTCTGGTTCCATAAGCCATCGGCCGCCAACGCCGCCAAGAAAGCTTTTATCGTCACCAGAGTCGGCGATTTCGGCTTCTTGGCAGGCATTTTAGTACTCTATTTCAATACGCATACCTTCGATATCACTCAACTGCACAACCTGGCCGTCACCGGTTTTCTGGGCGGCTCGGCTTTAACGTGGGCTTGTATCGGACTATTCGGCGGGGCCATCGGCAAAAGCGCCCAGTTCCCGCTCCACGTCTGGCTGCCGGACGCCATGGAAGGCCCTACGCCCGTCAGCGCCCTTATCCATTCGGCGACGATGGTTTGCGCCGGTGTATTTTTAGTAGCGCGTATGATGCCCCTGTTCGTTTTTTCACCAGAGGCAATCAGAATCGTCACAGTCGTCGGCGGGTTTACGGCTATCTTCGCCGCGACGATGGGGCTGGTGGCTAACGACATCAAGCGCGTGTTGGCTTACTCCACCATCAGCCAGATTGGCTACATGATGCTGGGTCTGGGGGCGGCCGGGTGGGCTTTAGCCGCGCAAATTGATAGTCACGCGCTGGCTGGAACCAACGAAGAAATTATCATTATAGCCAAAGCCGCGGTGGCGGTGGGCATGTTCCACCTGTTCACCCACGCCTTCTTTAAAGCGCTCCTTTTCATGGGCGCGGGCTCTATTAATCACACCACTGGCACGTTTGATATGCGAAAGATGGGCGGACTACGCAAGACCATGCCCTGGACTTACGCCACCTTCCTCATCGGCTCTTTGAGCCTGGCGGGTATCTGGCCACTGGCGGGCTTCTGGAGCAAGGACGAGATATTAGCCACGGCATTTACCAGTCAGCCGGTGCTGTTCTGGCTGGCTTTGATAACCGTTTTCCTGACGGCTTTTTATATGTTCCGCGCGATTTTTATGACCTTCCACGGCGAGTATAAAGGCGGCGATAAAGAAAGCGGCAAAGACTACAGTCATACCCACGAATCGCCGTGGATAATGGTGGCGCCGCTGGTGTTTCTAGCCTTGCTGGCGATTGGCGCCGGCTGGTGGAACGTCACCGGCGGCTTCAGCTCTTTCATGGGGAACGAAGCGGAGGCGGGGAGCGGCTTCGGGGCGGTCTTCAGCGTCTTTACGCATACCGTCAACGGCATGCCGCTGCCGCTGATTTCCTTCTTAATCGCCCTGCTCGGTATCTTTTCCGCTTACGCAGTCTATATTAAGAAATTGATTACCGCGAAGTCCATCGGCAAGTTCTTTGGGCCGCTATATGACGTCGTCCGCGACAAATATTACTTCGACGAGCTTTATGAAAACATCATCGTTAAGCTGGGGCTGGTTAAGGGGCTTTTCACCGGCTTTAAGCTGTTCGACGAAAAGGGCGTGGACGGGGCGGTTAACGGGACGGCGGATGTTGTAGTGCGGGGCGGTAAAGCCATCCGCCAGGCGCAGACGGGGCAATTACAGTTATATGCTTTATTCATCGGCATAGGAATTGCCATAATCACTATTTGCGTATTGATATGGGGATAAAAACTCTTGTTGGAGATTATATAGTTGGAATTTAATTGGCTATCGACCATACTCTTCCTGCCGGCGGCAGGGGCTATCGTCATCGCCCTGATTAAGAGCAAAAACGAGAAGCTCTATAAATGGCTGGCGGTAATATTTACGGCTATCCCGCTGGCGCTGGCGATTTATCTCTTTATCGCTTTTAATCGCTCGGCGGGAGGAATGCAGTTCGAGGAAAATTACCTCTGGATTGCTCCGCTCAATTCTTACTATCACCTGGGAGTGGACGGATTAAGCCTGCCATTGATGCTGCTGACCACCTTCCTGGGGTTCCTAGCCGTGCTTATCTCCTGGAAAGTCCACGAGCGGCCGCGCGAGTTCTTCGCCTGGCTGCTGCTGCTGGAAACGAGCATTATCGGTGTCTTCGTCTCCCTCGACCTGCTTTTATTCTTCATCATGTGGGAAATCGAGGTTATCCCCATGTACTTCCTGATTTCCATCTGGGGCTCGGGGAGGAAGGGCTATTCCGCTACCAAGTACGTTATTTACACCCTGTTTGGCAGCGCTTTAATGCTGGCGGGCATTTTGAGTCTGTATTTCACCACCGGCAGCTTGAGCATGATGGATATCGCCAACGGCGGCCTGGGCATGGTGCAGACGGCGATGCCGGCGGCGGCGATATTCTGGCTGCTGTTCATCGGGTTTGCGGTGAAGCTGCCGATGTTTCCCCTGCATACGTGGCTGCCGGATGCCCATACCGATGCGCCGACCGCCGTGAGCGTAATGCTGGCAGGCGTTTTGATTAAAATGGGCGGCTACGGGATGATAAGGCTCTGCGTGAGTATGTTCCCGGCGCAGGCACAGCAGTACGCCCAGATTCTTATTATACTGGCGCTCATCGGCATTATTTACGGCGCGGCGGTTACTCTGATGCAAAAGGATATCAAGCGGCTGATTGCGTATTCCAGCATCAGCCATATGGGCTATGTTCTATTGGGCATTTTCGCCCTGGGCGAGGTCAGCCTGACCGGCGCCGCTTTACAGATGTTCAGTCACGGCATCGTCACCGGCCTGTTGTTTGCCATGGCCGGGCTGGTGATTCATAACGTCGAGGCCCGTGACTTAAGCAAGCTGGGCGGACTGGGACGGCAAATGCCGATTATCATGGCGGTCTTCGTTATCGCCGGGCTGGCGTCGCTAGGGCTGCCCACCACCAGCGGCTTTGCCGCCGAGTTCCTCATCTTCCTGGGCAGTTATACCAGTAATGTCGTCGCCCACCTTAACGTTTACACGATTATCGCCATCATCGGCGTCGTCCTGACGGCCGGCTACATCCTCTGGATGCTCCAGCAGGCATTCCACGGCCCGGTGAAAAAAGAATTCAACGGCGTGAAAGACGCCGACAACCTGGAAAAGGTGTATATGTTCGTGCTGGTGGCGGTGATTATGCTGGTGGGTATTTACCCAGCGATTTTAACGGATGTTTTCAAAGTGGGTATCGAGCCTATCGTCAGGCTAATTAGCGGCTAAAGAAAAGGAGAACAGTACTTGAATCTGGCGCTATTTAAACCGGAGATAGCTCTGGCGGCTACCGCCGTCCTGGTAATACTGCTTGACCTTTTTATCAAGCAGAAATATCTGTTGCGGTATTTAAGCCTGGCCGGGCTGGTGGTGGCCGGGGTCTTCGCCGTGCTGATGTGGGGCAACGATAACCCTGCCCTCTTCAGTAACATGCTAGCGGCGGATAACTTCGCGATATTCTTCAAACTGCTGTTCCTAGGCATCGCCTTCCTGGTTATCCTGGGTTCCACCGACTACGAAAACAAATTCGCTAACTTTAAGAGCGAGTATTACGCGCTGATTCTGCTTTCTACGCTGGGCATGACGCTGATGGCTGCTGCCACCGACCTTATTACTATTTATATCGCTCTGGAGCTGGCGAGTATCTCCCTCTATGTGTTAGTGAGCCTGCTTAAAGATAAAAAGTCCACCGAGGCTGCTTTGAAATACCTGCTACTGGGGGCTATCGCCTCGGCGGTGCTGCTTTACGGCATGGCGCTGGTCTTCGGAACAACCGGCCAGACGCAACTAACGGGTATCGCACAGTCGTTCATGAGTCTGGCGGATAAAACACCGCTCGGCAATCCGGCGTTTTACCTGAGCATCGTCCTGATGATTGCCGGTTTCGGCTTTAAGATTGCGGCTGTGCCCTTTCAGATGTGGGTGCCGGATGTTTATGAAGGCGCGCCGACGACCGTCACCGCCTATCTTTCCG
>JBGOXC010000110.1:0-5191 GCA_041478935.1 Dehalococcoidia bacterium | reverse complement strand
GTATACTACGCAATTTTTATGAGACCAAGTGAAAGAACTCCGGATGGAAAATCATCTTCCTCTAATTTTCTATATTTAAGAGCGTCATAAAACCTTTGACAAATACTTGTAGGAGAATAGTTATCACCAGTAGTTATATATGGCGTTAGCCTACATGAACCTCCGCAAGCTTCTAAGAATGGACAAACACTACATACTCCTTTGATATTCTTTGCATCTAGACTCCGCAGCTTATTGAATAAAGGTGAATTTTGCCATATATCTTTAAACGATTGGTTTTTGACATTACCAGTGACCAAGTCTGGTCTTTCTGATGATAGTCCACATATAGTTACGTCGCCGTTACTTAATATACCGCATTGATGATGTGTCCATCCGCATGAGGGAGAAATAGGAAACCAATCATCAGGATTTAAAAGCAGTGGCGGGATGTTTAACTCTATGTTTTTATTTACGGTTCTGGCTAGATGAATCGCCTTAATCATTTTATTGATTTGTACTAAATCAAGCTCTCGAGAGTTTTCCTTAGCTCTGCCGTACTCTGCACTTAACAATGTAAGACGCAACAAAATCCCCTTCTCATACGAGTACTTTATCAAGAACGGTATTTCATGATAATTGTCCTTGTGTACTACAGCATTGAGTTGAATATCGTATCCGTTTTCGAGTAATTTATCAATCGATCTGATAACTCTTTTGAAAGTACCATTGACCCCTGTTATTTTATCAACAGCAGCTTCTGAGCCATCCAAGCTTATCTGGAACACGACATTATTCAGTTTTTCAAGTCTTTCAACTGCTATTTCACTAATAAGAGTTGCGTTAGAACTTACGCGTAGTTGATAACCAAGAGCGTTAAAAATCGAGAAAACTTCGTACCAGTCTTTCCTATAGAAAGGCTCGCCACCAGATAATATTACTGAACTGGCACCGCACTCTCTACCTTCTACAGATATACGTTCAATTACCCCTAGCGGAAGTAAATCTGAACCTGTCATTCTTCCGGAGTTTAAATAACAATAATGACAGGATAAATTACAACCCGACGTAATATTGAAAAATATCGTATCAAGGATACTTCTTTTTGTACTCATTCTTTCTCAAATATCAAACAATCTGGTCACAATATAAAAAAGACCTTCTTAGATACTTAACATAAGGGTGAAGTCTTTATAGGAAATGTCTAAGGATCAATAATTTTGATTATTTTTTCTACAACCTCATTGAGTTTAGCTTTTGATGTGCCAGATTCTGGATTTTGTAGAGAACGGAGTGAGTGAGTAGCACCACAACCAAAGCACCAACCATTTGGGTTCGCGCTAGCACCACAAAAGATACACCAAAGTCTTGCGCCAGCGCCAGCTGCCATCAGGACTTTTGATATTTTTTCCCTTAACTCCTTAATTTTTTCGTCTGTTAATTCTACAGTTTTCGTTGCCATATATACTACCTCCATCATTATAGTTTTTTGTGTTTTTTATTGTTGCACTATAAACTCATTAAAATTGTCTAAAAATGTATACAAAGATGCCAAATGTCCACATCACAATAGCACTAATTTGACTTATTGTCAATAGAATAAGGGGAAATATCATCTCTGAGTGCTGAAAAATGCCATGTCGGTGACATTCTGGCAATTTATAAACCCTGGCTATATAATTATTGATTGTGAAAATTGCTGATAAATAACGCTAGGTAAGTGCAGACTATAGAAGCTAGGTGCTTTGATGAGGGACAAAAAAGGTAGCGAAAAATATGTTACCAGAGACGGTTGGTTATCGTTTTTGATAACCGTTCAGTTTCAACCTATTGATTTCGTATTTAAAATTGGAGGCGACGGGCGGATTCGGACCGCCGAATAGGGGTTTTGCAGACCCCCGCCTTAACCACTTGGCCACGTCGCCCTTCAAGGTGAACCTTCAGTGTGAACCCCAACGTATTCCATTCTATGATAAATTTTCTAATGATGCAATCTTGTTCTTGTTTCATCATAGTGAACCCCATTTTTGACCACCCATTTTCTCTGTCATTCTGGCGGAGGCCAGAATCTACGATGAATATATTATAGATATGAATAACTCAAAATGGATTCCAGCCGGAGTTTACCCCATACTTGATACGAGGCTGGAATGACTATGTAGGAAAATTTAGGGACTCCTGGTAATGACGGTGGAATACTTTATACCCGTTGTGTGATGTACCACTTCTTAAATTCCGGATTTTTTAGGTTGACGCCGCGCTCGTAGTAAATTTCATACACTTCGCCATCGGCCGTTTTCACGCGGTAGTAGTTGCGGTGGTGCCGCTGCCACCAGCGCTTACGTCCCGCGCTGCTCCTCCCAAACCCGTAATCCGGCCAGGATTCTAGAATCTCCATTATGACGTATTCGCGTCCATCCAGTTTAAAAGACACGGGCACTTTTATGTCACCGCTGGTAGCGACTTCTATCTGACGACCAAAATAACGCTCGGGCATAGTATTACCATGCTAATCACGTCGGCGAGTGATGTCAATATTTTATGATTCAGTTTGCTTCTGGTTTTATTGATGCCTCACCCTCTTTTTAACCACTGTAGGGAGTGCTTGAGAGGGGCGTTAGCCCCTCTCCAATAACCTCCCCCTCTCAAACAAATGAAAATCAAGTCTATGCAATAATCCAGTTTGAGAGGGGGATAAAGGGGGTAAGTATCCTGCGGTAACTAAATGTTATTAACCTATTGTATTTGCAGGTTAATAAAGTTTCTGTTATTCTAAGGCGTAAGGCTTGACCTGAAGGCTTCAGCCTGAAGGTTCTTCTCCCGTGCAGGAGGTGCCGCGATGAAAGAGACCTATGCTGCCGCCGGCGTGGATATCAACCTCAAGTCTAAAGTCATTTCCCAAATCGCCAAGTACGCCCGCGCTACCCTGGGTCCCCAGGTTTTAAGCGGTATCGGATTCTTCGGCGGACTTTTTGAGCTTAAGGGATATAAAAACCCGGTGCTGGTGTCCAGTGTGGACAGCCTCGGCACCAAAAACAAGATTGGTCTCGCCCTGGGAAAACTCGATACTATCGGCATTGACATCGTCAACCATTGCGTTAATGATATCCTGACCTGCGGCGCATCCCCCATCTTTTTCCTGGACTACATCGGCATCGGTAAAGTGGTACCGGACAGGGTAGTGGCTATTGGTAAGGGTTTGGCGTCAGCTTGTAAAGAGGTCGGTTGCGCTTTAATCGGCGGGGAGACCGCGGAGTTGCGGGATGTCTACCATGGGGATGATTTCGACCTGGCGGGGATAATCGTCGGCGTGGTGGAAAAAGATAGGATAATGATGGGGAAGGATATTAAAGCAGGGGACGCCATCATCGCTTTGCCCTCCAGCGGCTTACATACCAACGGCTACTCCCTGGCGCGTAAAATCTTCGGGGAGACGGCGGCGGCGCTCAATAAGCGTTACACGGGACTGGGCGGCACGGTGGGCGCGGCGCTGATGAAGACGCATGTTTGTTATTATCGGCAGCTCAAACCTCTGTTGCCCGATATTAAGGGCTTGGCGCACATCACCGGCGCCGGCATCGTGGGCAACCTGCCGCGGCCCTTACCTAAAGGACTTGCCGCGCAATTAGACAGCCAGAAATGGACCGTGCCGCCGATTTTTAATTTACTTCAAAATAAGGGCAACATGGACACGGATGAAATGTATCGAGTTTTCAACATGGGCATCGGGATGGCGGTTATCTGTGCGCCGCGGAACGTTAAGAAACTGACCGGCGCTTTGCAGGGGGCTAAGGTAGTAGGGGAGGTAGTCAAGCAGAAAGGGGAAGCGCGGGTAATTATTGACGGGCAAGGCTACCGACAGGATAAAGTGGCGTAAGGCAAATGTCGAGGGGGCAAATCCCCCTTTTTTATAAGTAAATCAGTTGGTAAAGGAGGGAGAGGAAAAATGCTCTGGCACTCAATAACGACGTATTTACAGCCATGGTTTGATTATACCGGCATCGCGGGGAATTTTATCCTTATAAGCGCCGGGCTGGCCCTCGGCTTCGGTATTATCTGGCTGCTCGGTCATCGTCCCCCGTTTCTCAGAGAACCATATTTGTGGGTAACGGCAATTGCTAGCGCCTTGTTAACGGTGGTTGCGACGGCTTTCATATACATTCCGCTGAATTATTATTACGCGCAGTGGCTGGGTAATACCTTTAGCATGAGCACTCTGGCCGATATGGCGCTGGTATGGAGCATACCTATCGTGCTGGTAATTGGTTTGGTGCAGGAAGGCGCCAAGATGATACCGATGTTATTCTGGCGAACGGGTAGCGAAAAGCCCGACCTCAAATTGTCAATTATGATCGGCGCAGTAGCCGGCGCGGGATACGGTATCTTCGAGGCGTTCTATGGCTATAGCCAGGTTTTTAGGGCTGGTTGGGGTTGGAGCGATGTAACCACTGGAGGAGTAACGGAATTATTACCATTCTGGATCTATTTCTGGATGATTGCCTGCCATATCGGCATTTCGGCTGTCCTCGGCTATGGACTAGGTAAAGGTAAAGGCGGGGCATACTACATATTGGCGGCATTCTTACATGCTTTAGTAGCCTACGTCACTGTCTTAACCGTCAACGGAACAATCACCAGCAATCAGATGGGCATAATCCTGGCGGTAGCGGGGTTAATCATCATCAGCCTATCCCTCTGGCTGCGCTGGCGTAAATATGGGGAAGAAGCACTGGTCGCTGCGGCTGCAGTAACACCACCCGCGCCACCCAGGCAAGATGTTCCGCCGCCTCCACGATTCAGGTAGCATGGTTTAGGTTTTCGAACTGAACTTGAACTCCAGCCGGAAGACGGTTTTAGTTTCCGGTCGGATTTTATAACGCTCATTTATGCGGTAGCCGACTACCCAGAGGATGCGGTCGCCGGCGCAAACGAGCGGAATATTACGACGCCAGGTTTGCGGAATTCTGGAGTCAATCATAAAAATATTTAGCTTCTTGGGCTGAGCCATGCCCAGTGGCTGAAAGCGGTCGCCAGGCCGACGGCCGCGGACGGTTAGTTTTTCTCCGACCCGGTCTAAATCAAGACAGGCGGAAAAATCATCAATTTCCCCCTCCCAACCTTTACCCGCCGGCCTTTTTTCGATAGTGGCGCTAATCAACCCGCCGGGTAATGATGTTTTGCCGGGGATTTTTAGCGTAATCTCGCCTTCTAT
>JBGOXC010000187.1:0-3251 GCA_041478935.1 Dehalococcoidia bacterium | reverse complement strand
TCTTATCCTGCCTCCTATTCAGAGCATGGGCTGGTTATGCGGCTGGGCAGCTTTTTCACCGGATACGCTATTCACTTCCTGGTCGCCATGGGTCCTATGGTTATTTTCAGCAACCTGGCAGGCCGGGCATATCATGGTCTACTCCCCGCTACACCCCATACAACATGTCAAAGGGGTTAAACTCACCCAGGTACCGGCTTTTATTAAGAGGACTTCTCCACAAACGGCGACCAGGTTGGGTTTTATATTTTTAAGCCTATCGTCGGTGATGAGCATCTACCTTGGCTTCTACTTCGACCTTGGTTGGCTTTACTTAATACCCACCGTCCTGATGGCATTGGTCGCCCTGGCAATTTGTTACCGGTTTATGCGGGACTCGGAAAATTTCACCAAGGGCATCCAGGCTTTTTCGTTCGCCACCTATTTTATGCTAGCCGCCCGCGTATTCATCCTCCTTAGCGTTTTCTTATTCTATTAGGAGACTTATTAGCACGGCCGGTAAGGCGGTAAAACCGTGGGAAGTCCACAATCTCTTGAGTTGAAAAAGGTTCTTTTGCTGGTAATGATATAATGAAGTTTTTTAACGCTGGGCGCATCCCGCTACGTGAAGAGCAGTTTATCAATGCCAATACCGCTCAATTTTACGATAAACATGCCCGACGCTTTATGATGCCGATTTACCGTTGGTTGGCAGCGAAAGCCGCCAGGATGAATCTCCCCGGAAAGCGCGTGCTGGATATCGGCACCGGCAGCGGTTTGCTGGCAATCGAGCTGGCAAAAGCCCGCCCCGACTGGCAAATTATCGGCACCGATATTTCCAAAGACATGCTAAAGATAGCACGGGAGAACGCCGTAAAGGAAGGCCTAGGCGATAGGATTGATTTCTGGGAGTATGCAGCGGAAGCGCTACCCTTTGACAGCGACTATTTTGCCCTGGTGACCAGTAACGCTTCGCTCCACCTTTGGACAGAACCCCTGAAGGTATTCAAAGAAATCGCCAGAGTGACTAAACCAGGAGGGTACTGTTTAATCTGGGATAATCTAAGAGTAACGACGCTTAATCCGCTCCTGCGTTGGCTGGGCTGGGTAATGGGGATGAATAAAGCACAGCGCCGGTTGTGGCGGCAAGCCATCCAATCGTCTTACACTATCGGCGAAGCTAAAGCTCTTTTAGAAAAATCAGCCCTCCAAGACGCCCGCGTAACAATTAATCCCGGGCTTGTTGAGCTCTGCATACAATGGAGAAAACTTTAAGGGGAGCGTTAACGCTCCCCCCTTTTTGTTTGGCATAATACTATTTGACAAGAAACACAAAGTAGAATACTATACTTAGGATACTATTTTGCGTAAGCGAACCAGATATTCTCCTAATTTCCAAACGTAATATAAATTAATCGTTCAGGTGCGTTACGCAATAGCGTTCTTTTTTTATCTGGCTAAATCACGAAAGGGGGTAAAAATGATTGAAAAAGAGAAGCTGGTGAAAATTGCCGGAGCCAGCAACGTAAGTTATGAGCAGGCGAAGCTTGACGAATACTCCCGAGACATAAGCTTCGTTAACGCCATCCGACCGGAATGCGTGGTCAAACCAACCAGCACCGAAGCCGTACAGCAACTGGTGAAGCTGGCTAACGAAACGCTGACGCCGCTCGTGCCAGTTAGTTCCGGTCCGCCCCATTTCCGCGGCGATACCGTTCCCGGCATCGGCGGGGCGGTTATCGTAGACTTAAGCAAAATGAAAAAAATCATTAATGTCGACCGGGCACGCCGGGTAGCGATGGTAGAGCCGGGCGTGACTTTCGGCGAGTTGATAGCGGCGGCAGCCAAGGAGGGCATTAGACTCAACCTGCCGCTGCTGCCGAGAAAATCCAAGACGGTTATAGGCAGCCTACTGGAACGGGAGCCAGTCATCATGCCCAAGTACCAGTGGGATATTTCCGACCCACTAGCCTGCGTCGAGGTAATCTTCGGGTCCGGCGATGAATTCAGAACCGGTCAGGCGGCGGGGCCGGGCACCGTGGCGGAGCAGTGGAATGTGGGGGGCGTGCAAAAAGCGCCGTACGGGCCGGGCGTGGCTTCCTGGCACCGAATTATCCAAGGGGCACAGGGGACGATAGGCATCGTAACCTGGGCGTCAATGCGGTGCGAGTTACTCCCCAGCGTTGAAGAGCCCTTCGTGGTAGGCGCCGATAATTTTACGACGTTGCTCGAACTTGCCTCCTGGCTGATAAGGCTAAGAATGGTCAATGAGTGCTTTATCCTCAACAACACGAACCTGGCAGCCATCTTCGCCAAGAAGTGGCCCAAGGATTTTCAAAGCCTTAAAGATAATTTACCCGCCTGGATTCTTTTCTATACAGTTGCCGGCTATGAATATCTCCCGGAGGAAAGGGTTAGCTCCTATATTAAAGACATCACCGATATCACCAAGCGTTTGGGCGTCGAGGCTTTAAAAGCCGTCGGCGGCATTTCCGCTAATGAAATACTCAAGACTGTCCAGCAGCCCTCCGAAGAGCCTTACTGGAAACTCCGCTATAAAGGTGGCTGCGAGGATATCCTCTTCCTGACGATTAACGATAAACTCGAGGGGCAAATCGGGGCGATGTACGATACCGTGAAGAAAGCCGGTTACCCCTCCTCGGACGTAGGGGTTTACATCCAGCCGATAGTCCAGGGCACGGGAGTTCACTGCGAGTTCAATCTGTTTTACGACCCCGCGAACGCGAGCGAGGTGAACCGCGTTAAGAATCTATCAGCTCTAGCGATAAAAGCCCTCCTGGCTAAAGGCGCTTTCTTTTCCAGGCCTTATGGCGAAAACAGCAAGATGATTATGAACAGAGATGCGGCCAGCATTGCGGTGCTCAATAAACTGAAGAAGATGTTCGACCCCAACCACGTAATGAACCCGGGGAAAGTGTGCTTTTAGCCATGAAAAACAGTAACGCATCTTTGAATAAATTCAGGAAGGAGCGAACATGGGACTAGAACAATATAAGGGCGATATGGAAATGTGCTGCCGGTGTTCGACCTGTAAATTCATTCCCATGCAAAAAATAAAAGGCAGCGAATTTTCTTATGTATGTCCCAGCATTGCTAAATATAATTTCCACGCTTATTCCGGCGGCGGCAGGATGAACATCGGCGCGGCGGCACTGAAAAACGGCATGAACTATACTCCCAAACTCCTTGATGTAGTCTATAACTGCCAGCTGTGCGGCGGCTGCGGCGTCTCCTGCAATTACGCCATGGAT
>JBGOXC010000213.1:0-2915 GCA_041478935.1 Dehalococcoidia bacterium | reverse complement strand
GAATTCGACCCTGCTATAGCGGATTTCAGGTACAGGGCACCGCTGGCTCCCCATCTAGCACGACCTCATTAGAAAGAGTAAAGGGTATTAAAATGTTTGTCAAGAAGGACGTTACTTCCCCTCTTCCAGCCGCATCACCAGTTGTAGGGGCAGTCCCGCCTGTACCATTTTATCTTGTGTGGCGCGGATATCGTAAGAGACGCGGTACAAATGGAACTTGCTGTCTTCGCTATCATAAATGCCGTAGCTGGCGCGGGGGTCGCCGTCCCTGGGCTGCCCTACTGCCCCCGGGTTAATTATCATCCTTGCTTCGTCCAAGATAAGCGAGCGACCCGGCATGAGCAATAGCGAAGTTACTTTGCCGCCTTCCTGCCGGAACGCCAGCGGCACATGGGTATGTCCCACCAGACAATAACGCGTATGAAAAAAGGCAAAGTTTCGTGTCGCGCTGCTGGTTGAGATGATATATTCAAAAAGATGCGAGGAGGGGCTGCCATGCACCAGCATAAAATCGCCTTTATCCATGGTTTTCGGCAGTTCTTCAAGATAAAGGGTGTCCAGCGTAGTCAGTTTTTCCGCCGTCCATTCCAGGGCTTCCGCCGCCGTTGGATTAAAATAGTTAAGCTCAATTTTACCGATGGCCCCGCGGTCGTGGTTGCCGGCAACGCAAATAGCTTTTAGTTTCTTCAAGAGGCTGATGCATTCGCCGGGTTCCGGACCGTAACCGACGATATCGCCGAGGCACCATATCTCATCCACTTTCCCCTGCTTGGCGATGTCATCCAGCACAGCGTTCAGTGCCGCCAGATTAGCATGTATATCCGCCAGAATTGCGCAGCGCATGACAACAATATAGCAGTTTCTTACGGTAATAACCAGTAACGGATTGTTTAAGGTTTAGCCATTGTATCCCAGATATTCTTCCAGAAGATAGCCGTATTCAAGACTGCATCATGCATCACAGCCTGGTCCACAGTCTTTAATAGTCGTTCCTTTCCTTGACCAAAAACATTGGCATAAGGCAATTGTTTCACGGTATTATCGTAAGGGTATGTCCCACAGGGCGCGATAATACTAGCTACCGCGAAGGATGCCCGGCATAAAAACATCGCTTCAAGCCAAGCGTCATTTTTATCGATAAAATCAGGTATTGTATCTCTTGTACTAAAGTCAATGTCGAATTTTGTGTCAATAAGCCTGGCTTTTTCAAGTATTTCTTTCTTATTAAATAAACCATTCAAGAATCTCTTCTTGATAAACTCTTTACCTACAATGTCATCCCAGTGGAGTTCCCATGGTTCATGTAGTAAACCGTTCGTATATCCCGCAAGTTCCCTGCCGTCACAGTGGCACGGCATGGTGATATCCGCTATAAAGTGGCTTATCATAAAAAAATACATAGCAGCCGCTTCGTGTGGCGTGCATGCCCCCGGTTTTACTTCTTTTTTTATATATTTAAAATCACTAGGTAATAAATTATCAAGTTCTTGGTCACCAACGATGAGCAGGTCTTTTAACATGGTACTCAACGCCATCACCCGGTTCGGAAGATGCTGCCCCCGGCTCGCCTCAGCTTTATATGACTTATTCCACCATTTGTCATCGAGTACATCAGACTCACGAATAAATTTCGCCACTAGTCTATCTGTACCGATGCGTTTTATTAAATCATCTCTTTTCACGATAAAACGGTCTTTCTGGGTTTCCTCAGTATAAGGTACAATTTTAAAAACATGATTACCCAGGACTCCTCCTGCCCTTTTATCATCGGTTAGGTCCGGCATCCAGGCTCCGACAGCTGCTTCATAGACATGGGGTTTTAAAAGTTCGACAAGTTCGGGTGATTTCTTGGAATCTTCTAGTAGCGCTATGGCACGGATGGCAATCCAGGCATGAGTAGGTTGTTTCATATAAAACCTCCTTCCTGTTTGTTTAATGCATTATTATTTATCTAAATTCAATTTATGTCAAGCTTATACTTCATAATCTAAACCGTGAGGGAATAGCAAGCGTTGAATATGTTATAATTTTAGCTGTGAAAGTGAAGGAACTGGGCGAGTTCGGGCTGATTGACCGGCTTACCAAGATGATATCCGATGCCAACGTCAATAAAGCATCGTCCGACCTGATTCTTGGTATCGGCGACGATGCCGCCGCCTGGAAAAACGATTGCGCCATACAGCTCGCCACCGTGGACACCATGATACAGGGCGTCCACTTTACTTTGGACACCATTACCTGGCGGGAGCTCGGCTGGAAGTCTCTAGCCATTAATATCAGCGATATCGCTGCGATGGGGGGTCTGCCCCGTTATACTCTGGTTGCTCTGGCTTTACCGGAGGATACGGAGGTCGTCAGTGTCGCAGAACTTTACACAGGGATGATTGCAGTCGCGAGAGAGTTTAAAATCGCTATCGTCGGTGGGAATATCAGCCGGGCGCCGCAGGTATCAATTACCATAACCGTGCTAGGCAGCGCCCCGGAAAATAAAATGCTCCAACGCTCTCACGCAAAAGTGGGCGACACTATTGCGGTCACGGGCTACGCCGGCAGCGCCGCCGCCGGACAGGAAATGCTCAGGAAAAAGCTTAAATTCAAGGCGGCGGGCGTAAAATACTTAAGAAATGCTTTTCTTCGCCCCATACCGCGCGTGGCGGAAGGACAGCTGCTCTTAAAAAACGGCATCACCACCGCCATTGATACCAGCGACGGGCTGCTTGCCGACCTGCGCCATATCTGCGAAGCGAGCCGGGTCAGTGCTAACGTAAATATCGACCTGGTGCCGATTAACGAAATCGTTAAAGCCAACTTTAGGGAGAAGGCGTTGGAAATGGCGCTGGGGGGTGGGGAGGACTACGAACTGCTTTTTACCGGCAGCGCCGAAGTTGTCAACAGATTTAAAAAAGAAGCAAAAT
>JBGOXC010000058.1:0-6593 GCA_041478935.1 Dehalococcoidia bacterium | reverse complement strand
GCAATGGAAGATAAAATCCTGCTCGCGCACGGCAGCGGCGGCAAGCTCATGCACGACCTTATCCAGAGCTTTTTGCCCGACCTGACCAACCCCATATTGGAAAAGATGGAGGATGCCGCCGTCTTTAACGTCAGCGGTAAGCTGGCTTTCACCACCGATAGCTATATTGTGAATCCAATCTTCTTCCCGGGCGGGGATATCGGACGGCTGGCGGTTTGCGGCACCGTTAACGACCTCGCCATGAGTGGGGCAAAGCCACTTTACTTGAGCCTGGCTTTTATCATCGAGGAAGGGCTACCCATTGCCGACCTGAAGAAAATACTCGGCTCGATTAAAAAAGCCGCGGCGGAAGCCGGGGTAAAAATCGTCACCGGGGACACGAAGGTGGTCAATAAAGGCTCCGCCGATAAGCTATTTATCAATACGGCGGGGGTGGGCATTGTGCCGGAAGGAGTGGACATCTCTGCGGCTAACGCCAGACCGGGCGACAAGATAGTCTTAAGCGGCAACATCGGCGACCACGGCATCGCCGTGCTGTCACAGCGGGAGGGGCTTAAGTTTAATACCCCCATCCCCAGCGACTGTGCGCCGCTGAATGGGCTAGTGGTAGAGATGCTGAAGGCAGCGAAAAACATCCACTGTATGCGTGACCCCACCCGAGGAGGACTGGCTACCACGCTGAACGATTTTGCGGAAAAATCAAACGTCGGCATCAAGATAGAGGAAGGAAAAATCCCCATCGCTAAAGCCGTGCTGGCAGCCTGTGAGCTGCTGGGGCTCGACCCGTTATATATAGCTAACGAGGGGAAACTGGCAGCCGTGGTACAGGCCGAAGACGCCGAGGCTGTACTCGCCTCGATGAAGAAAAACAAACACGGCAAGAACGCGGTAATCATCGGGGAGGTGACGGCCGAGCATCCAGGACGCGTGGTGATGAAGACGGCTTTAGGAGCATCCCGCATTATAGATATGCCGGTGGGCGAGCTACTGCCGAGGATTTGCTGATACAGTCATTCTGGCGTAGGTCAGAATCCACGATGAATATTTGGTGATTGTTTAGCCGATATAAATGGATTCCAACCTTAGCTGGAATGACAAGTTAATAGAAAAGTAAACATGGAAAAGAAAAATAATAATAATCAGAATGAAGAAATAACTCCCCGTATCGTCGTTATTGGAGTGGGAAACCTAGTACAAAAAGACGAGGGCGTGGGCATCCACACCATTCAAGCGCTGGAGAAAATAGACTTGCCGGCGGACGTTAAGCTAGTGGACGGGGGGACATCGCCGGACTTAATCGCTTACACCAGGGCAGGGGATAAAATGATTATCATTGACTGCGCGAAGGCGGGCGGCCAGCCGGGCGATATTTACCGCTTTAAACCGGAGGACCTGGCAGCGGGGAAAGGCACTCTGCTTTCGGCGCACGAGATGGGCGTGGCAGAGAACTTGAATTTAATGTCGCTGACGGGGAACAAGCCGAAGGACGTGGTCATCATTGGCGTGGAGCCGGCGGAGATAGACTGGGGCATGGAACTTTCGGCTACGCTCAAAAAGAGGCTGCCGGAATTAATAAAGGTGGTTTTGGGAGAGATTGGGGAATAGACTTACGATATCTAGACATTCGCTTTTGTCATTCTGGCGTAGGCCAGAATCCAAATTGAATAAACGATTATCGTTACCCCTCAATAAATGGATTCCAGCCTTCGCTGGAATGACAGAATAGTTATTTTAACGGTACGGCAATCCCAATGATAGATTAAGACGATGATGGAGATTGCCACGCTTCGCTGGCAATGACAGTTTGAATGTGCTTGATAGGTTTTTTAATGTAGGCTATACTTATCCAGATTACGGGAGCGGATGAGTCCCGGTGGGCTTCGCGGACTTCAAATCCGTTGGGGGGCAATAAACTTGTCTTCGGTGGGTTCGACTCCCATGCGCTCCCGCCAAGTGAGTTTCCTCAAACGTTTTTATGTTCGTACGTTGATAAGATAAATATTATGCTATAATATTTACATAATGAAGGCATTTTTCAGCCGAAGACATCAAGAAGCTATCGCTAAGGGCACAATAAAAGGACTAAGTTTTTCGGTCAAGTGCCGAACGTCGATAGACCGAATACTCAAACAACATTCGGATTTGGGTGGCACGTATGGCGAAGAAAATTTAACCTTTGATTACATGGATAGCAAATTAAAAACGTTCTACGGCGTAGATAAGTTAATGGCTTTTGGTGAGAATAACAAGCGTGTCCCCGCTACAATGTCAGAGGTTATTATAAGTGGCTATCCTCTAGAAGTGTTAGACATAATCGAAGCTTGGTTTGACGAAAATCCAAAACGTTCAAGAGATTGTGAAAAAGAACTTAATGACATATTCTTTATACATAATTCACCTTGGCGGGTCATAAACGGACTGGCAGTGCTCGTTGATTCCGAGTATTTAAATAGTGAAGTCCGAGCGAAATCCATTAGATTACTTGACGAATGTGAAATACAGGGTGCTCTAGAA
The DNA here is from genome assembly GCA_041478935.1 of Dehalococcoidia bacterium. Classification (GTDB taxonomy): domain Bacteria; phylum Chloroflexota; class Dehalococcoidia; order Dehalococcoidales; family RBG-16-60-22; genus RBG-13-51-18. The sequence continues at coordinate 4,079 of JBGOXC010000058.1, read as the reverse complement.
GAATACCAAGATGCTATAAATGACTTAGTATCTAACAATACAAAAGATGCTATTGTAAACGCTCACAAATCAGTTGAAAGCGTTATGAAGGCTGTACTAGAAACAGACAAACCTTATACGTTTGGAAAATTGTTAGAAATATTAATACAATCTGGTATAATTCCTGAATACTACAATGAGTTTTTACAGCATTTCGAGAAAATAGCACTAGGTGTTGTTAAGGAACGTAATTTACCGGCCCGTGGACATGGTCAAGGTAAAAAACCAACCGAGGTTTCACCTAGTCTGGCTGAGTTTACTGTGAACTTAGCTGGCGCAATTAATGTGTTTATCATAAAGCATTGGATTGAAATTAAAGAGCTTACAACCAGTCTTTAATACATCACCCTATCATCCCCAACACGTTTGGCGGGTAGTCATCATTTTACAGGTTCTTTAGCCCCGCAATTTGGGCAGATATAATACTTAGATTTAGGCAAGAAGAAAGCCAGAGGAGCCAGCAGGCATCCTAATGGCGATACCAGACAACCGAGACAACCAACACAACCAAGATATTCCAGTACATTTTTGCGTACTTCCATATAATCCATCGGTGTGCCGCATTTAGGACAATTCATAATAAACTCTCCCTAATATAATACCCTATCGTCGCCAACGCGTTTGGTAATTTTTTCTTTATCGAGGTACTCCAGCAGAGCCTGGACGTACTTGCGGCTGGAACCGAACATATCCCGCACCTCGCCCAGGGTCATCTTGCCGTTCTTTTTAATTTGCGCGGTAATTCTGGACTTCATCTCATCATAGGCTTTAGAGGAAAAGACGATGTTATCGCTCACTTTAACCACCTTGCCCTGCGCGATGAGGATATTGAGCAGGTCGGACTCGGGGATAAGGTCGGAGGGCGGGGAAAAGGGGCTGGACTCTAAAGACTTTAAAAACTTGTCCATTTTATCCTGCTGGGCAGGGGTAAGCCTGACGGCGTGGGATGGGAGGCGGAGGTGTCCCGCTTCCTCAATAAGAACGCCCTGCTTAATAAAATTAGCCAACGCCAGGTTAATGAAATTTCCCAGTTTAAGTCGTGTGGTTAACTCCGCTTTAGGCATGCCGGGGCGGGCGGGGTACTTCTTATGATATTCCCCAAGGGCGGTGACGGCTTTATCGCTTAAGTTTTTCCAGCCGGAAGCCGTTAAGAGCAGGCGGCGCTCCCCCTCACCTAAAGCGATGACGCGCCCCTCCCTAGTTAAAGAATCTAAAGCGGGGGCAAGTTCAACCGGTGGGATGTTGGCTTGCGCTGCTAATTCAGCCAGCTCCAGCGGCTGCTTCGTTTCCAGCAACGCGATAATGACCTCGGGGGCGGTGCCGCCCTCCTTAACCTTGAGATTTTGGATGACATCCGGGCGGAAGCGGCGCAGCCGCCCGGCATGCGCATCAACGATTTCGCCTCCCCCTAAAGTTTCCATCGGCGAGCGGATAATATAGCGGTCGCCCTTAACGATAGCCAGCGGCTTTTCCAACGTGAGTTGCGCCCAGGTGGCTTCGCCCGGCTGAAGGGCTTCACTCTCCAACAGGCGCACTTTAGCCATCGTTTCCGCCGCCAAAGTATGGAAACTCACTTCGGCGCCGTGCTTGATACCGCGCTTCAAATAAGCAATTAGTTTAAGATTAACCGTGATTAAGCCCGTGGGCTTGAGCCAGCCGGGCTTGGTAACAACATCCCCGCGCGTAAGCTGGTTGGTTTCAATCCCCACCAGGTTCGCCGCCACGCGGCTGCCGGGGGTGGCAGTATCGATTTTGGCCTTATGCGTTTGGAGGGCGCGGATTCTGGATTTCAAGCCGGCAGGAACGATTTCTACTTCTTGCCCTACGTCTAAAGCGCCGTCAATGAGCGTGCCGGTGATCACGGTGCCGGAGCCGGCAATCGTGAAAATCCTATCAATGGGGAGGCGGGGGCGGCCGGTGTCCTTCTTTGGTTCGGTTTTATCCAGCTGGGCATCGAGGACGCTTAAAAGCTCCGGAATGCCGGCGCCGGTAAGCGACGAGACGGCGACAATGGGCGACCCGGCGAGGGTGGTGGGGGCGATAAGTTCCTCCAGCTCCATACGGACGAGGGTGAGCATTTCATCATCCACCAGGTCTCGCTTGGTGATGGCGACCACGCCGCGCTTAACGCCGAGTAGGTCCAGGATGGCGAGGTGCTCCCGCGTCTGGGGCATGATGCCCTCGTTGGCGGCGACAATCAGTAGAGCCAGGTCGATGCCACCGACGCCAGCCAGCATGTTTTTTACGAAGCGTTCGTGCCCCGGCACGTCAACGATACCCACCTCACGGCCGCTTGGCAGCTTGAGCCAGGCAAAACCCAAATCAATAGTCATGCCCCGCTCTTTTTCTTCGCGCAGACGGTCGGGGTCAATGCCGGTGAGCGCCTTCACCAGCAGAGACTTGCCGTGGTCGATATGGCCGGCGGTACCAAGAACAAACATATTTTTCTCCATTATGAGAGAGTGGATTCTCACGGTCGCTATGGTTCGACAAGCTCACCATAAACGCTCCCTCAGAATGACAATAGAGTATTAATGATGGAAAAGCCTGACGCCGGAGAAAGCCATCACCATGCCGTAGTCATTGCAGGCTTTGATAACATCTGCATCGCGTATCGAGCCGCCCGGCTGCAGGACATAAGCCACGCCGCTTTCATAGGCACGGTCGATAGTATCGCGGAAGGGTATCATGCCGTCGGAGGAAAGGGAGACACCCTTAAGCTTGTTCAGCCAGTCGCGCTTTTGCTCGTAGGTAAGCTGCGGCGGCACTTTAGCCATGGCGGACCTCATGGTTTCTATTTCAAATTTATTCAGTCGCTCCTGAAGGTATAAATCGATGGCGTTATTCTTATCCGCCCGCGAAACGCCGTCGCGGAATTTAATATCCAGCACCGTAGGGTGCTGCCTTAAGAACCAGCGGTCGGCTTTTTCCGCCGCCAGGCGCGTGCAGTGAATGCGTGACTGCTGCCCTGCCCCGATGCCGATAGCCTGCCCATCCACAGTAAAGCCGATGGTGTTGGATTGGGTATATTTAATGGCGGCGGTGCAGATAATGAGGTCACGCACAGCGCTTGCTGGGAATTCCTTCTTTTTCGTGACAACGTTTTTCAGCAGGTCGGCGGTGACGGCGGCGTTGTTGCGCTTCTGCTCGAACTGGATACCAAAGACCTCGCGGATTTCTGTTTCGTCCGGCTGATAATCGACATCCATTTGAATCAGCAGGCATTTGCCGCCTTTTTTCGCTTTCAATATTTCCAGAGCGCCTTTTTCGAACCCAGGAGCAACCACGACGTCAGTCACCTCGCGGTAAATTAACTTGGCGGTAGGGACATCCACAGTATCGCTCAAAGTCGCGCAATCGCCATAGGAAGAAACACGGTCAGCGCCGCGCGCCCGGGCATAAGCCGCCATTAAAGGCGACTCCTCCATATCGTCCACAAAATAGGCTTTCTTGAGCGTATCCGTAAGCGGTATGCCCACCGCCGCGCCCGCCGGGCTGACATGCTTAAAGGAGGCAGCCGCCGGCAGGTTGAGCGCCTGCTTAAGCTCCTTAACCAGCTGCCAGGAATTCAAGGCGTCCAACATATTGATATAGCCCGGCGCGCCATTCAGTACATTGAACGGCAACGTCCCCTTTTTGGCGAAGATGCGTGCGGGTTTCTGGTGGGGATTAAAACCGTAACGGAGGATGATTTCTTTTTCACTCATGGCAAGACTCCTGCATTTGTTTCATTTTTCAACAAGGCTGGAAAGCGTTTTTATAATTATATCGTCCTCTTCCGGCAGGACGGTGCGCGGGTCGAGGAGAAGCTGGTCTTTGTCAATACGCCCGATGATGGGCACTTCTTGAAATCGCAGCTTACGGCTGATTTCTTGTACATGTTTTCTTCCTCCCCCAATTGCCACCAGCCTGGTAGGGAGGCTGCCACCGGGCAGAGAGCCGCCACCCACCATCGTCTCCCCTTCGATCACTTTAGCGTCACAAATGTTAGCCCAGCGGCCGGCGCGCTTTTCAATATCTTTTAACGAAGCGGCAATCAT
>JBGOXC010000164.1:0-3659 GCA_041478935.1 Dehalococcoidia bacterium | reverse complement strand
GTTATTGCACTACCTCTTGCCAGCCTGATTCACTTTCATAACTTCCGCGGCAAGAGGATTTTAATCAGCCTTATCCAGACCTTCTATAGCATCCCCACTGTAACCGTCGGTCTGCTTGTCTTTGTCCTCTTCTCCCACTCTGGTCCCCTGGGCAGACTTGACCTGATTTTCACGCCGACGGTGATGGTCATCGGTCAAATAATACTGGTAATGCCGATTCTACTCGGTATGACTATTTCCGCCCTTAGCGGCGTGGATAAAAATGTTATCGATACCGCTCGTGCCATGGGTGCCAACGGCTGGCAGACGATGCTGGTGATATTAAAGGAAGCCAGATTCGCCGTCATGTCGGCTGTAGTGCTGGCTTTCGGGCGGGCTATTTCCGAGGTAGGGTTAGCTATGATGGTCGGCGGCAACATCAGCGGGTTTACCCGCGTGCTTACTACCGCTATCTCATTAGAAACATCCAAGGGTGATTGGGAGCTTTCCATGGCGCTCGGTATTATTCTTATTTTTATTGCGTTGGTTATCAATATCATTATGAACAGGATACAGCAGAGGCGATAATGACATTTATCGAAACCACTAATTTGGGGCAAAAGCGCGAGGGGCGTGATATTCTTAAAGGCGTCAACCTGAAAATTAAGCGCGGTGAAACCCTTGCCTTAATCGGCCCCACCGGCGCCGGCAAGACCACGCTTTTGCGTTTGATAGATATGCTGGATAAGCCGGCAACTGGTCAGATACTCATTGATGGAATTGATGTGAACTCATCCGAAAAAGTGCGGCTGGCGACGCGGCGGCGAATGGCTTTTGTATTACAAAAACCAGTTGTTTTTAACCTAAACGTCTATGATAACGTAGCTTATGGCTTAAAATGGCGTGGCTTCAACCGACACCAGATTCACGAAAAAGTGAATAACATTCTAGCAACAGTGGAGCTCACCAAGTATATTAAAAGAAACGCTCGGACGCTTTCCGGTGGCGAAATGCAGCGCGTTGCTATCGCCCGTGCCATCGCCACCAGCCCGGAGGTATTACTCCTCGATGAACCTTCGGCTAATCTTGACCCTGTTTCCGCGGCGAAGATTGAGGATTTGATATCCTGTGTCATTAAGGAAAATGCTATCACCGTTATCATGGCCACCCATGATATGTCCCAGGGGCAGCGCTTGGCACATAAAATTTGCGTCCTCGTTAATGGTGAAATTATACAAACTGGCAACGCCCGCGAAATTTTCGAGTTGCCTAAGAACCGCGAGGTTGCCGAGTTCGTTGGCATGGAAAATATCCTCGACGGCGTGGTTGTTACTAACAAAGGCAATTTGGCTTCTATCGATGTAAATGGCAAGATAATCGAGGCGGTAACCAAATACGGCATTGGCAAAAGTGTATCGGTTTGTATACGTCCGGAAGATGTCACTGTAGCGCTTGCCAGACTCTCGAGCAGCGCCCGTAATTCATTAGCCGGTACTATAAACTGGGTAGCCTTTAATGGACCCCTCTGCCGCCTTGAAATAGACTGTGGCTTCCCCTTAATCGCACTGGTCACTAAAAGGTCGGCGGAAGAGATGGGACTAAAAAGAGGTACTCCAGTTTACGGGACCATTAAGGCCGTCAGCATCCATGTCCTCGAGCGACATTGACAGTCCAATCAGCGAAATGCTATATTTTTCCTTGGCTGGTAGCGTAGCTCAGTGGTAGAGCAGGGGACTCATAAGCCCTTGGTCGGCGGTTCAAATCCACCCGCTACCACCATCTTGTTTTCCGTTGATTGGCTAAGTCACTGGTATCTCACTTATAGTTTTATCGAGTATGCTGTGTTTCTCCATGAAAAAACGAATTACTCATGATACAAGGCCCTGTGAAAATTTCTGAAAGATCTCATTTTGTGTAGATGTTCCTTGTACGCTTCACTCTTATTGATATGGATTGCTTGCGGTTGTTCTTTACTAGTGATAATTTCTGATTCGAATAACACCGGCTGCTTTATCTCGTTTTTTTCCGCAAGAATAGTTGAAGACTGTAACCTATTTATTCCCTGGCTTCTTTGCCCATCATCTATTTGTTTAAGAGATGCGCTTTTATTTAGTGCCAAGCCAATTATGCTTGCGGCGGCAGTGATTAAGTAAAAATCATCTTTAGTAAATCTTTTTCTAGTACGATAAACTACGCCTGTGATTCCGTGTACTCGATAGGTAAATATCGGCACAGCAACTAAAGTAACAAATCCCTCTTCGGCAAACATTGACAAGCCGAGATGCCCGTTTTGACTTAAGTCCGGAATAATTACCCTGGAGCCGATACCGATTACCTCTTGAGCGAGGGGATGGTTCAAATCCATAGTCGCCATCTTCTCTTGGATATATGGGGAAAAACCGTGGTGGGCGGACAGGATTAGTTTATCACTGCCGGGAATAATGAACTGAACCCAACAGCTACTAGCGCCAAGCGCTCGGGATAAAGTATCTAAGGTAGCATCCAGGAGACGCTCGGGAATATTTGTCAGCGATAACGTTTCTGTAATTTCGCTGATTATGTGGAAAATCTTCTCAGTTTTAATTGTCTCATCAAGCCTTAACCGATAGAATTCCAGAAATAATTATATACCATATTGCTAGGATTTGATAGGTGGGGTAATAGTAGGTCAATTTAGATTATTTGTCGACGGTTCACTTAGCCTGAACGTAGCTGAAAAAAATCCACCCGCTACCACCCATTTTAGCCTATTCCTTTTTTACATTATTCTCCTATTTGACCTTTTCCCGGTTCTCGTGTAATATCGTTTTGAATTGAACTTTAAGGAGCATCATGGCTAAGAAAAAGTATCAGCAGCTGGTTTTCTCCGACTTTAAGGAGAATATGGACCTGCCGTTTATGTCCAAGCCACAGGCTTATTTTAGAGGGGAAAGCCAGATACCCGGGGCGAATATGAATTTTGGCTGGCAGTGTTTTATTAAACCGATTCTACTGGAAAAAGAGCCTCATACCCACGATACTCATGAATACTTGATTTTTCTGGGAAACGATACCGCCGACTTATTCAGCAGCTTTGACGCGCAAATTGATTTATTTCTGGGAGAGGAAAAGGAACAGTACTTAATTGACAGACCGACAATCGTCTATATACCGCCGAATATGGTGCATTGCCCGCTTAATTTCCGCGTCATCAACAAACCGGTCTTCTTTACAGCTCTCCTGCAAAGCCCTGTCTTTACCAAGACGATGAACGGCAAAGAGTTTACCTTTAAAGGTCCCGGCCCCAGCGGTTCAATCAACCCGGATATATTTAAGTAGCCAAGGCTGGCTTGGTTTTCTTATTATTGACTACTGAACTCCTCGACTTTCCCATAACACAGCAGGTAATCTCCTGCTTGCACCGACTCTGTGTCTTTTGGGAACGAAAGCACTTTGTCTCCTCTCTCAATAGCTAAAATCGCTGTGTCCCGCTTTTTGAATTTGCCAACCGTTAAGTCCCCGGTTTTTTCTTTTTCGCTTATTTTAAATCGTGCTACCCCATAATTTTCAACCTGGTGTAGTATTTCAATGCCGACGGATCCTTTGTGAAATATCCTAAGAATAACATTGGTCAATTTACTAATAATTCCTGCCCATACTAATATAATGAAGATGATGATAGAACCTGCGATAATCCCGAT
>JBGOXC010000062.1:0-6528 GCA_041478935.1 Dehalococcoidia bacterium | reverse complement strand
TTTTCCCCGGTAAAGCCTCGATTGCGGAACTGACCAAGCGCGACCTCGAGGATTTTGCCCGCGGCTTAATTAAGGTTTTTGACTATATCGATGAGCTGAAGCTCATCAGCTTTAATATGAGCACCTATTCCGGTTTTGATAAAGACCGATTCTGGGCACACGCCCGCATCACGCCGCGGGGCATGCTACTCTATTCACCCATTGAGACGAGCGACCAGTTTTACTACCAGATAATGCAGGACGAGAACATCTGCATCCTGCCGCCGGAAACCGTCGCCGAGGATTTGAGAAAGCGGTTTTAAAAATGTCGACCGCCAAAGCTAAGGTAACTAAAAAAGCGGCAACTATGGAATGCCGACGGTGCGGAGTTTGCTGCCAGAAACACCAAGCTTTCGTCACGCCGGAGGATATCGATAGAATAACAGCTTACCTCAAAATAACCCTCAATGACTGGGAAAAGCTTTACGACGACCGACGCTGGCAATACTCGGAGTGGCGCCTGATACGCCATGTAAACGGCGCCTGCGCCTTTTTAAAGCCCTCCGAGGGGTTGGCTACCTGCCAAATACATGCCGTCAAGCCTGCGTGCTGTGCCAATTGGCAGGCGGGGATGGAGAGGTCGGAGTGCCGGGAGGGAATGGGGAAAATTTAACGAAGTAATGTAACCTTCCCCTTTGCCCTGATATCCCTCGATGAACTCCCGACCAGTATCTCAAAGTCGCCGGGTTCAGCTACCCAGTCCTTAAGTTTCACGTCGTAGAAAGAAAAGGCTTCTTTAGTCAGGGTAAATTCAACTTGTTTCTTCTCGCCGGGGGCAAGGGCGACCTTTTGAAAAGCCTTTAGCTCTTTGGGCGGACGCGGGGCTGTGGACGCGACATCAGAGACATAAACCTGCACCACCTCTTTACCCGCCACCTTGCCGGTGTTCGTTACATCAATGCTGACCTTTATTTTATCCTTGGCTTTAGCCGGACTGACCTTAAGATGGCTATATTCAAAGCTCGTATAAGAAAGCCCGTGTCCGAAGGGGAATAAAGGCGTCACATTTTTAGTATCGTAGTAGCGGTAGCCGACGAAGATGCCCTCACCATAAACCACCTTATCGTTTTCTCCGGGGTAATAGGGGAAGGCGGGGTTATCCTCAAAGCGGCGGGGGAAGGTATCAGGCAGCTTGCCGGATGGATTGACCAAGCCGAAGAGGACGGCAGCGATGGCATTGCCGCACTCCTGCCCGGGGAAAAAGGCTTCTAATACGGCAGGAACTTTATCCAACCAGGGCATCGCTAAAGGCGACCCGTTATTCAGGACGACGATAGTTTTGGAATTGGCTTTAGCGACCCGGCTGACCAGTTCGTCCTGGCCCAGCGGCAGGTTCATATCTTTCCTGTCAAACCCCTCGCTCTCGTGCTTCTCGGTCGTTCCGACGAAAACGATAGCGACATCGGCACTGGCGGCGGCTTTAACTGCTTTATCCAAAAGATCAGGGGATTGAGCTTCATCGTAACCAAGCTCGTAGACTATTTTCACACTATCGCCGCCGAGGATTTTAATGGCATCAAGCGGCGTGACTTTATAATAAGGTGTAACCTGCGCGCTGCCGCCGCCTTGAATAACGGCCGAAGCCGCGTTAGGCCCGATAACGGCGATAGTCTTGAGCTTCTTTTTATCTAGGGGCAGCGGGCGATTATCATTTTTCAGCAGGACAATCGCTTCTTCGGCGACCTCGCGGGCAAGTTTGCCATGATTGGGGAATTCTTTATTTTTTTCAGTATCACTAATATTTCCCTCTAGTGCGCCGGTGTTAACCATCACTCCCAGGATACGGCGCACCTTATCGTCGATAGTCTTAACATCAACCTGGCCTTCTTTGACCGCTTTAACTAACGCCTCCCCAAAGAACCGTGCCGGTCCCGGCATCTCTAAATCTAGTCCGGCATTAGCGGCGGGCACGGTGCTATGGGTGGCATACCAGTCCGACACGACCAGCCCTTCAAAACCCCATTCATCCTTTAGTATCTCCGTTAATAGCCGGCGGTTTTCCGAGGCAAAAGTGCCGTCGACCTTATTATAAGAGCACATCACCGACCATGTCCCGGCTTCTTTAACCGCCTTTTCAAATGAGGGGAAGTAAATTTCCCGCTTGGTACGCTCGTCCACCTCCGAGCTGATGGTCATGCGCTGGTACTCGGAATTATTGAGGGCGAAGTGCTTGACGCAGGCACTCACCTTTTTACTCTGGATTCCTTTAACGATAGCCACCGTCATTTGCGACGATAGATAAGGGTCTTCCGAGTAGCTCTCAAAGTTCCTCCCGCCGAGGGGCGAGCGGTGGATATTGACGCAGGGACCTAATAAAACGGCGCAGCCCCGCGCCCGCGCCTCCTCCCCGAGGGCGGCGCCTACACGGTGGATTAGGTCGGTATTCCATGTTGCCGCCATGCCGACGGCGGTAGGGAAACAGGTGGCAGGAATAGTGCGATTGGGGTCCACGTTATCCATCGTCCGGGCGCCGTGGGGTCCATCGGTTACCTTAATCGCCGGTATGCCCAGGCGTTCGATGGCATGGGTACGCCAGAAATCAACGCCCGCCAACAAAGCAACCTTTTCTTCCAGCGTCATTTGCTTTAACAACGACTCAATTCTTTTATTCATAGCTGCATCCTTCACATTTCTAAGCAGGCAAGGCTTTAAGGAAAACGAAAATGGCATACCGGTAAGCCGCGAAGTTATCGCGGCGGATGTTGTGAGTCGTACCCTTGATTTGCTCCCATTTGAAAGGCTGCTTGGACTTCCAGAGTTTAGCAGCGTGCTCGGCAGTCTCTCTGGAAACGATACCGTTTTCCGCAATAATGAGGAGGGTGGGGCACTTTATTTTCGGCACCAGCTCATCATATGCACGCGGATTTACCACCATCGTTGAGAAAAGGGAGGAGTCAAACTGCTGCTTGGCTCTCGCCCAGGGGAGCCTTTCCACTTCCGGCCACTGCGGGTCAGACTTACGGCTTTCCTCGATAATTTCCTCGAAAGTAAGATTGCGTAGTCCGAGTAACCACCCCACCCTGGCCGCCCCCTCCTTCTGCTCCTCTTCAGCCTTTTTCGGGTCAGACTCGGGCAAACCCCAGGGAGGGTCTTCCAAGATGATGGCGCGGGGGAGTGAGGGATATGAAATAGCGACATTCACGGCAGTATCGGCGCCCATGGAATGTCCCATGATAATAGGCTTTTTAAGTCCCAGTTCCTGCACTATCGCGGCTACCTGCTTGACGTGACTTTCATAAGTAAAGTCTTTATTCAGCCTATCAGAGAGTCCGTGCCCCTGGGCATCCGGCATGACGATGTCATATTTCGGGGCAAGTGCTTGAGCGATGCGCGTCCAGCAAAGCCCATTATCGGTGGCGCCGTGAAGCATCAGAATGGGGGGTTTAGCGCCGCCGGTGCGGTAGTAGTGGAGCTTGATGCCTTTGACCGTTAAATCACCTTCAGTATATTGCAGCATATCCAGCTCCTTTCAAGTTAGGTTATTAGATTTTATTACCATCGAGCATTTTTAGGCAAATACCAGCGAAAAATGATAGTATATAGCGAAGATATAACAAGAAAGTAAACCGAGGCACAAAATGGCAACAAAGACTATCAAGCAGTCGGTAATGATTAAAGCCAGCCCGCACGAGGTGTATGAAGCTTTAATGGATTCTAAAAAACACGCCAAGTTTACCGGCGGTAAAGCGGTTATCAGCCGGGAAGTGGGAGGCAAATTCAGCGCCTTCGGCGGGTATAGCGAGGGCGTAAACCTAGAGCTAGTACCGGATAAGAAAATTGTCCAGTCCTGGCGGGCCGATGACTGGCCGGAGGGGCACTATTCTAAAGCCACCTTCGCGCTAAAAGCGGTTGCCGGCGGCACGGAGCTGACCTTTACGCAATCGGAAGTGCCGGAGGAGTTTTACGATGATATAGCGCAGGGGTGGCAGGACTACTACTGGGCGCCGATGAAAGAGATGCTGGAAAAATAGGAAACGGATTTACAAGGAGAGGAAACAGAGATGGCCAGTATGAAATTCGAGAAGCTGCTCGAACCGGGCTATATCGGCAAGGTCAAGACGAGGAACCGGATAGTAAAAACCGGGGCGGGTACTTTCATGTGGCACGAGGACGAGACGCGCATGAATAAAGCCATCCTCGCTTATTACGAGAGTCTGGCGCGGGGCGGGGTGGGGCTTTTAATTGTGGAGAGCCCGACCATCGACTATCCGGCGGGGGCGCGGTGGCGGGCTCGCTATCGTATCGATGACGACAAGTACATCGAGGGCTTGAGCGAACTCCCCAGGCTTATCCATCAATACGCCTGCCCTACCTTTATGCAGATGAACCATGACGGACCCTGGCAGGCAAATCTTCTCGGTGAGGACTCGCCATTCAAGGGGCCACCGATTGGTGCCTCGCCGACAATATTAAAAAACGAGAATGATTTTCATAATGAGCCGCCGCACGAGCTGACGATACCTGAAATCGAGGTCATCATCGATAAGTTCGCCAGCGCCGCCGTGCGCGCGCAAAAGGCGGGCTTCGACGGTGTGGATATCAATGCCGCCAGCAGCCACCTGCTGCACAACTTCCTCTCGCCGTTCTGGAATCGGCGGAAGGACGCCTACGGCGGCAGCCCCGAGAACCGGGCGCGCATCGTGACCAGTATCGTTAAAGAAATAAAAAAACGGCTGGGGCAGGACTTCCCGGTGTCCGTCTGCATCAACAGCATTGAAATCGGGCAGGCAGCGAATGTCTCGGACGAAAAATGTATTACATTAGAAGACGCGCAACGGACGGCGCAGCTATTAGAAGCAGCCGGCGCTAACCTCATCCACGTGCGTAGTCACTGGCTGGGATACCATGTGGGAGCATATTTGCCGGACCTGCTTTTTTATCCAGCCCCTCCCATCCCCCTTGAAGACATACCCAAAGTTTACAATACAAAACTAAGAGGCAAGGCATGGAATGTGAACTTGGCGGCGGAGATTAAAGCAGCGGTATCCATACCAGTGATGGTGGTGGGCAAGCTCGACCCGGAACTGGGCGAAAAAGCCCTGCGCGAAGGCAAGGTCGACTTCATCGCCATGACGCGGCGGCTGCAAGCCGACCCAGAGCTGCCCAATAAGGTGGCGGCGGGGCAGCTTGAGGATATCGCGCCCTGCACTGCCTGCGAGAACTGCCTGGGCAGCCGGCGCTGCCGCATCAACGCGTTCATGGGCAAGGAATACAACACCATTGAAAAAGCGCCGAAGAAGAAAAGGGTAGTGGTGGTGGGCGCTGGACCGGCCGGCATGGAAGCCGCCCGGGTGGCCGCTTTAAGGGGACACGACGTAACGCTCTATGATGGCAGTGGTAAGCTAGGCGGTTTGCTGCCTGTGGCAGCGGTGGTCAAGGGGATGGAGCTGGAAGACCTGCCGACGATAATAGAGTATTACCAACGCCAGTTGCAACAACTTGGCGTGAAAGTGATATTAGGGAAAAAGGTTAACCCAGGGGTGATAGAAAAAACCAAGCCGGACGCGGTTATCATCGCCACGGGCGGGACGCCCATGCTGCCCGACATTAAAGGCATAAACGGGAAGAATGTGGTCGGCGGGGCTAACCTGCATAAGAATCTTAAATTTTACTTAAAATTTGTCCCACCGAATCTTTTAAGATGGCTGACCAAATTCTACCTGCCCATCGGCAAGAGGGTGGTCATTATTGGGGGGAGCCTGCACGGCTGTGAGCTGGGGGAGTTTTTAGCCAAACGCAACCGGCAGGTAACTATCATAGATAAATCCGAGACATTGGGACAGGGCATGGTTGACGTTATCATGGCGTATTTGTTCCAGTGGTTTAAGAAAAAGGGCGTCAGGCTGATAAGCGGCGTCAAGGAATACGTTGAGATTACTCAAGAAGGACTGACGATTATCAATAAAGACGGAACAAAAGAGACGTTAGAAGCCGATACTATAATCCCCGCCCTGCCGCTGACGCCCGATATGAAGCTGTACGAAAGTCTTAAGGGCAAAACACCGGAAGTTTACGCTATCGGCGACTGTAAAGAGCCACTATTGATAGCCGACGCCATCAGCCAGGGCATGGAGACCGCCCGCTTAATTTAACGAGAAGGAGGCAGGTACATGCCTAAACAGAAGTACGCTAAAAATATCCTCACGGAAGACCGGATGCCGCCGCCCCCCGAAAGGGACGTGAAAAGTATGGAGAAGCAGGCGAAGGCGGGGAGAACACTGGATAGGACACTCCTGCTGGGGATACAGAACTCAATAGTGAAGGGGGCGTTCTTCGCGGGGTGCGAGTGGCTGTGGCAGCTCACGGGCAACGGGCCGGTCGCCATCGAGACGCCCCATACGCACGACTTTGATGAAATCATCGGGTTCGCCGGCTCTAATCGCAATCATCCGCGCGACCTGGGCGGGGAAATCGAGTTCTGGATGGACGGCGAGCCTTACACACTCACTAAAACCTGCTTCATTTTCATTCCCAAGGGGGTCAAGCACT
>JBGOXC010000023.1:0-9029 GCA_041478935.1 Dehalococcoidia bacterium | reverse complement strand
TGCCTTGAAAGAAGCCACCAACTACACCAAGCCGATATCGGTAAAGATTGCCGCCGTCCATAATGTGGCTGCCATCGCCAGCGGCATCGTTAGAGGCGGAGCGGATATTGTCGTTATCGATGGGCTGCGCGGCGCCACTGGCGCCGCTCCTAAAGTGATACGCGATAATGTGGGTATCCCCATTGAACTGGCGTTAGCTTCGGTGGATACACGCTTGAGACAGGAGGGCATCCGCCATCAGGCTTCCATCGTCGTCTCCGGCGGTATTCGCAGTAGCGGCGATGTCGCTAAAGCTATCGCCCTCGGCGCGGACGCGGTCAATATCGGTACGGCGGGTCTTATCTCGCTGGGCTGTCATGTCTGCCAGCAGTGCCATACCGGTAAATGCGCCTGGGGTATTTGCACCACCGACCTGCGTTTAACCAAGCGCATCAATCCGGAAGTCGGCGCACGACGTGCGGCCAATCTTCTCCGCGGTTGGAGCATTGAGCTTAAGGATATCCTCGGTGGGTTGGGCGTTAACGCGCTGGAAAGCCTGCGGGGTAACCGCCTGCATTTGCGCGGTGTAGGTCTATCCGATACCGAGCTGGAAATACTGGGCATTAGAGCCGCAGGGAGGTAAATATGGTTATAAGTGAAACTGTCGTCAAGATTGATGCTGCAGGCGTTTATTATCGGGACTTAAACACCAGTTTGAAAGGAGCAGTCGCTAATGGCGTCTCCAAAATTGACTTGCAGAATGTTTATGGGCAGCGGTATATTGGCACCAATTTAAATAAGTCTGTGGAAATAGATATTTACGGCACGCCCGGCAACGACCTCGGCGCTTTTATGAACGGACCACGTCTCATCGTTCACGGCAACGCGCAGGACGGCTGCGGCAACACCATGAACGAAGGCGAAATCATTGTCCACGGTCGCGCTGGTGATACGGTTGGTCTCTCCGCGCGGGGTGGCCATATCTTTATCAAGGATGATGTAGGTTACCGCGCTGGCATCCACATGAAAGAATATCAGGGCAAGAGGCCGGTCATTGTTATCGGCGGGATGGCGCAGGACTTCCTCGGCGAATATATGGCTGGCGGTGTAATTATCCTGCTGGGCTTAAATTTAAAAAAAGGCGAAAATCACCGCACGAAATACGTCGGTACCGGTATGCACGGCGGCGTCATCTACCTGCGCAGCGCTATCCCGGAATACCATCTGGGCAAAGAGGTCGGTATAGCCAAACTGAACGAGAATGATAGTGTACTTCTCAATGAATATGTGAATGAGTTTGCCGGACTGTTCGGCTATGATGCCGAGACTATTCTCCAGGGTGATTTTATTAAGCTCTACCCGCGTTTTCTGCGTCCTTACGGTAGGTTGTATGCCTATTAGTACCGGCCGTAACATAAACGTAACATTCCTGTAATCCCTGTGTAATTTTATTTTAATAAAATGAAGACATCTAAACCATTAGGAGGTTAAAGGATGCCTATCAATACGGGTGATACTGCCTGGTTATTGATGTCTTCTGCTTTGGTTATGTTGATGACGCCCGGACTGGCGCTATTTTATGGCGGCATGGTGCGGCGCAAAAACGTCCTCTCCACCATTATGATGAGCTTCGCCTGTCTGGGGCTGGTCGGCTTACTCTGGGTTCTTTACGGTTACAGTTTGAGCTTCGGCACCGACCATGCCGGAATTATCGGTGGCTTCAATTTCCTCGGACTGAATAACGTGGGGCAGGACCCGTCCCCGATATATGCCACAACAGTGCCCCACCTCGCCTTTATGATATTCCAGGCGATGTTTGCTGTTATCACCGTGGCTCTATTTACCGGCGCGATTGTAGAAAGGGTTAAATTCGGCGCATTGCTCGTCTTCTCCGTATTATGGCTAACCATCGTTTACCTGCCCGTCGCCCACTGGGTCTGGGGCAGCGGTGGCTGGCTGGCTAAGCTCGGCGTTCTAGATTTCGCCGGAGGCATGGTGGTGCATATTAACGCCGGTGTCTCGGCGCTGGCGCTGGTGATGCTGCTGGGGCGGCGCCGTGGCTTTCCCCAGGATGCTATGGAACCCAGCAATATCCCCATGGTTACGCTGGGCGCGGGTCTGCTATGGTTCGGGTGGTTCGGCTTTAACGCTGGCAGCGCTCTAACATCCGGAGGACTGGCTTCCAGCGCTTTTGTTACTACCAACATAGCGGCAGCCGCTGCGGCATTCACCTGGATGATTATCAGCTGGATACATAAACGTCCTACTATCCTCGGTACGGTCACCGGCGCGGTAGCTGGCCTTGCCACGATAACTCCAGCCGCCGGCTATGTGACACCGCTTGCAGCCATTCCGATAGGCATGGCGGCGGCTATCGTCTGCTATTACGCTATGCTGTTGTTCAAGTCAAAACTTGGGTTTGATGACTCACTAGATGTTTTTGCTATTCACGGTGTCGGAGGGATATTAGGGACGCTTTCAGTGGGGATTTTTGCCACTCTCTCCGTAAACTCCGCCGGCGGGGATGGCTTAATCATGGGTAACGCGATGCAGCTGCTCAAGCAGTTAATCGGCGTCCTATCGGTGGGCGGGTTTGCCTTCGTGATGACGCTGGCGCTTGGCAAGCTTGTTGATAAAACGATGGGGCTCCGGGTAGGGCAGGTAGAGGAAACGGTCGGGCTTGATATCTCGCAGCACGGCGAGAGGGCTTACGGAGGTTTTCTACGATGAAGAAGATTGAAGCGATCATCCGTGAAGAAAGACTGGACGCGGTTAAAAAAGCCCTCGAAGAAAAAAGCTATTTCGGCATGACGGTCAGCGAAGTCAGCGGCCGCGGCAAGCAAAAGGGGCTTACCCTCCAGTGGCGGGTGGGGGAATATCGGGTGGACCTGCTGCCTAAGCTGAAAATAGAGCTGGTGGTGCTGGATGACGATGTAGCTCCAGTCATCGACGCTATTGTCAGGAATGCCAGGACGGGTGACGCCGGCGACGGTAAGATATTCGTCCTGCCGGTGGAAATGGCGGTGCGCGTCCGCACCGGTGATAGAAACGAAGCCGCAATTTAGGTTGGTTTGTGAGATAAGATACATACGTTATAAGAAACCTCTGGTAACCTTAAGGTAAACGGAGATTTAAAAGAATATCATGGATAAGCAAGCCTTCCTCGCTTTAGCCGATGGCTCGGTTCATTACGGGCGCGCCTTTGGCGCGCTGGCTGACGCTATTGGCGAAGTTGTTTTTTGCACCAGCATGGTCGGCTACCAGGAAATGCTCACCGACCCCTCTTACGCCGGCCAGATTCTCATCCCCACTTACCCCCTTATCGGCAACTACGGAATAAATGATCAAGATATTGAATCAGCCAAAATACAGGTACGCGGCTTTGTTGTCAGGGAGCAATGCCTTCAGCCCAGCCATTACCTGAACAAGGAAACACTCCATCAATACCTTGAAAGAAACGGAATTCCAGGCATTTATGGTTTGGATACCCGCGCTATTACCCGCCGGCTGCGCTTACACGGTGTGATGATGGGCATAATCACCAGCGAAAAAACCCCGCGGCAGGCTCTGGAAGAACTGCGCCGGGCGCCCAACTATGACTCTATTGATTTTGTAAAGCAGGTTACTACCAAAGCGCCCTATAAATGGCAAAGCGCAATTTCGCCGACGGTCTTTCATATCGTCGCTTTGGATTGTGGCCTGAAGTATAACATTATCCGCATCCTTAACCGCCTGGGGTGCGATGTTACCGTAATTCCCTGCACCACCTCCGCCCATGATATCCTCGCCCTTAAGCCGGACGGCGTTCTCCTCTCCCCGGGCCCCGGCGACCCCGAGTTGTTGGACTATATTGTGACTACAATTAAACAACTTATTGGTAAAAAGCCGATTATGGGCATCTGCCTGGGTAATCAGCTAATCGCCCGCGCTTTTAGCGGGAAGAACTATAAATTGAAATTTGGACACCGCGGTGGTAACCACCCCGTACGTGATTTGGCTACCGGTCGTGTCTATATCACCGCGCAGAATCATGGCTATGCCGTAGACGCCGCCACGCTTAAAGACGGACTGGAAGTGACACATATCAACCTGAACGACGGCACGGTCGAAGGTCTGCGTCATAAAGAGCTGCCCATCTTCGCCATCCAGTATCACTCCGAAGCTTCACCCGGTCCCTGGGACAGCACCTACCTCTTTAACAAGTTTTTAGAGATGATAAAGGGAACGAAAGAAAAACAGCATTGAAACCGAAAAAAGTATTGATTATCGGCTCGGGCCCCATCATTATCGGGCAGGCGGCGGAGTTCGACTACGCCGGTACACAGGCCTGTAAGGCCATGCGGGAGGAGGGCATTATCTCGGTCTTGGTGAACTCCAACCCGGCAACTATTATGACCGATGAAGGCATCGCCGATGTTGTTTATATTGAGCCTTTAAATTTAGATACATTAACGCGCATCATTGAAAAAGAGCGTCCGGATGGTTTGCTGCCTACCCTGGGTGGGCAGACTGGACTTAACCTGGCGGTCGAGTTGGCTGACGCTGGTGTTCTAGAAAAATTTAATGTAAAGAGTCTGGGTACGCCTATCCAGACCATCCGGCAGGCGGAAGATCGTGAACTTTTTAAGGAGTTGTTGCTTAGCATCGGTGAGCCTGTCCCGAAAAGTATTAGTGTCAATATTATGGAACAAGCGCGGGGAGCCGCCAAGGAGATAGGTCTTCCCCTCATCATCCGCCCCGCCTTTACGCTGGGCGGCACCGGCAGCGGTATGGCGATGAACCTGGAGGAACTGGAGGTGGTGGTCTCTAAAGGTCTGGCTACTAGCCCCATTCACCAGGTGCTGCTGGAAAAATCCGTTGCCGGCTGGAAAGAAATTGAGTATGAGGTGATGCGTGACGGCGCCGATAACTGCATTACCGTGTGTAATATGGAAAACTTCGACCCTATGGGTGTGCATACCGGCGATAGCATCGTCGTTGCCCCCAGCCAGACCCTCACCAATAAAGAGTATCAGATGCTGCGCTCGGCAAGTCTTAAAATTATCCGCGCGCTGGGCATTGAAGGCGGCTGTAACGTCCAGTTCGCCCTCGACCCCAGGAGCGAAAATTATTACGTAATTGAAGTGAACCCGCGTGTTAGCCGCAGCTCTGCCTTAGCCAGTAAAGCCACCGGCTATCCTATCGCCCGCGTCGCCTCTAAAATAGCCGTCGGCAAAAGACTGGATGAAATCCCCAATCAGGTCACCGGCAAGACGATGGCTTGCTTTGAACCGGCGCTGGACTATGTGGTCGTTAAAATTCCCCGCTGGCCTTTTGATAAATTCGCCGGGAGTGACCCTACCCTCGGCACCCAGATGAAAGCCACCGGTGAAGTCATGGCGATTGACCGGTGCTTTGAAGCTGCCCTGCAGAAAGCGGTACGCTCGCTGGAGTTTAACAAACGTTCGCTCCTCTGGGAAGACCCATCCTGGAAATTGACTGACGATATCCGTTCGTATCCCCTTTTCCCCAACGAGTTGAGAATCTGGGCAATAATGGCCGCCCTGCGCCGTGACATTACCCCTGAAGCTATCGCCGAACATACGAAGATAGATGTTTGGTTTATTGATAAAA
This sequence comes from Dehalococcoidia bacterium, assembly GCA_041478935.1. Lineage (GTDB taxonomy): Bacteria > Chloroflexota > Dehalococcoidia > Dehalococcoidales > RBG-16-60-22 > RBG-13-51-18. The sequence continues at coordinate 3,437 of JBGOXC010000023.1, read as the reverse complement.
TGCAGAACATCGTCGCCTTGGAACGTACCCTGCAATTAAAAAAGATGACCCAAGAACTAATGCGGGACGCCAAGCGGGCGGGCTTTATTGATGAACAAATAGCTACCTTAACAAAGCAGTCATATGAGCAAGTGAAACAGCTGCGTCAAAGCTGGAATATCAACCCCGTCTATAAAATGGTGGATACCTGCGCGGCGGAGTTCGATGCCGCTACGCCTTACTATTATAGCGCTTATGAGCTGGAGGACGAAGCGCAGCCCACGCAAAATAAAAAAGTTATCGTCGTCGGCAGCGGGCCTATCCGTATCGGGCAGGGCATTGAGTTCGATTACTGTTGCGTCCACGCCGCCTTCGCTTTAAGAGATGAGGGCTACGAAACCCTGATGATTAACTGCAATCCGGAGACGGTTTCTACCGACTTCGATACCTCTAACAAGCTCTATTTCGAACCGTTGACCGTCGAGGATGTTCTGAATATCTATGAAAGAGAAAAACCGCTGGGGATTATCGTGCAGTTCGGCGGTCAGACGCCGTTGAATATCTCGGCGGAACTGGAAAAGTACGGCGTAAAGATATTGGGAACGTCCGTCAATTCCATCGACATTGCCTCCGACCGGGGACGCTTTAGCGAGATGATGAAGAAGTGTGGCATCCCGCTGCCGGAGTCGGGCACGGCCTATAGCCTCGACGAAGCGCTTGTAGTGTCGCGGCGTATCGGCTACCCGCTCATCGTGCGTCCTTCTTACGTCCTCGGCGGACGGGGCATGGAAATCATCCATGACGAGGAAGAGTTGGTTTACTACGTAAGTGCAGCGGTCACGATAACGCCAGATAAACCCCTGCTTATCGAGCGCTACTTGGAAAATTCTATCGAGATTGAAGCCGACGCGATATCCGACGGCCGGGATGTTTTTGTTCCTGCTATCATGGAGCATATCGAGTACGCCGGCGTACATTCCGGTGATGCCGCCTGTGTGCTGCCGCCCGTTAGCCTATCGGCAAAACACATCCAAACCATTAATGAATACACCCGTCGCATCGCCATTGAGCTTAAGGTGGTCGGGCTGATGAACGTGCAGTACGTCCTTTGTAAAAACGTCGTCTACGTTATCGAGGTTAACCCTCGTGCCTCCCGCACTGTCCCCATCGTCTCTAAAGTATGTTCCGTCCAGATGGCGCGGCTGGCTACCCAGATTATCATGGGTAAAAAAGTTAAAGACCTCGGTCTTAAAAACTGGAAAATTCCGCATTACGGCGTCAAGGAATCGGTCTTCCCTTTCAATATGTTCCCGGACGTCGACCCTGTACTGCGGCCGGAAATGAAATCCACCGGTGAAGTCCTTGGCATCGCTGATTCGTTCGGCATGGCTTACTGGAAGGCGCAGGAAGCGGTTAACCGTCTGCCCACGGAGGGCACGGTACTGATTACAGTGGCGGATACCGACCGACCCGGTGCGGCGGAAGTGGCGGAGGAGTTCGCCCAACTGGGCTTTAAAATTAGAGCCACCGAGGGCACCGGCGCTTACCTGGCGAGCAAGGGTATTATTAACGAGCCCATCCTTAAGGAGCATGAGGGTCGTCCCAACATCACCGACGCCATTAAGAATAAAGAAATCCAGCTGGTCATCAATACACCCGCTGGCAAGCTAAGCCGCTATGACGATTCCTATATCCGCAAAGCAGCGATTAAATACCGCGTGCCCTATATCACCACGCTGGCGGCGGCGCGGGCGGCGGTCAAGGGCATCACCGCTTACCGCCAAGGCCAAGCCGAGATTAAGTCTCTACAGACCTACCATGAAGATATAAAAAGGGCCTCGGGATATTGAAGCTGTTAGCCTGTATTATCTAAAATCCTTAGACGCCGGCACTTTATCTAGGGCGTTAAACGGCTTTACCTCGTTGATGACCACGTTGCAGGTGCCTTCACGCCGGGTTAGCCTCCCTTTGATTATTATAAACGCCGACCGGAAGGTGTATTCATAGCGCTCGTAGGCTTTAGGGAAGACCATGCAGGGTATAAGCCCGAACTCATCTTCCAGTGTGATAAAGACCACCTTGCCGTGTGGTCGCTGCCGGCGGATGACCAGCCCGGCGGCGGTGATGAAAGCGCCGTCGCTTAACTTTTCTATGTCGCGGCTGGTAAAGAAGCCGCGGTCAAAGCGCGGGCGCACTTTAGCCATGACGTGACCGGTGGGGAAAAGGCTAAGGACGTTATATTCTTCTTTCATCTGTTCCCAGTCGCTCGGTTTGGCCAGTTCGACAATGTCCTGCTCTATGGGTAGGGGGAGGGACAACTGCGTATTGATGGGGCGGTATCTTAAGCCGATTTCCCACTTCACCTTGCGGCGGTTCGGCTCAAGACTGTCAAAAGCGCCGGCGGAAGCCAGATTAAGGGCAACCTCTTCCAGCACGCCCGTGCGCTCCAAAAACTCGCCGATGCTCTTAAAGTCCCCGCCCTTTTGCCTCCCCGCCTCTATCGCTTTAGCGGCCGCTTCACCCAGCCCGGTGACGTTAAGGAAGCCTATGCGCAGGGCGCCGTTTTCAATAAGACACTTCGAGCGGCTCAAGTTGATATCCGGGTTCAGCGCCTTAATGCCATGCCGCTTGGCGTCCTCCTTTAACGTTTCCAGGTTATAAAAGCCCATCGGCTGCTGGTTGAATATCGCCACAAAAAACTCTAGCGGATAGTAATACTTAAGCCAGGACGCCTGATATGCCGTTACCCCGAAGGCGAAGGCGTGCGACTCCGGGAACATGTATTGGCCGTTGAACTTTTTAAAGACTGTTTCTGCCTCTTCTTCCGTAACGTCGCGCGCTTTAGCCCCGGCGAGGAATTTTTGGTGATACTTTTCAATAAGCTCATCATTATGCTTGCGGCTGAAGGCGCGGCGCAGGCGGTCGGCCTCGCTGGGGGAAAAGCCGGCCACGTCTATCGCCAGCTGGTTGACCTGGTCCTGGAATAAAATGATGCCCAGCGTGCGCTCTAGCGCCCGTTTCTCCAGCGGGCAATCATAGGTGACGGGTTTTCTTTTACTGCGCCGCAGCAGGTATTCATGCACGCCGTGATTAGCGCCTACGCCAGGGCGCACCGCCGCCACCTCGTGCGCCATGTCCAGCAGATTTCTGGGGTGCAGGCGGGTAATCGTTTGCATCTGGGCGGCGGACTCCACCTGGAAGATGCCGATGGTATCGCCCTTGCAGAGCATGTCGTAGACTTTAGCGTCCTCGAAGTCGATGCGGGACATATCGATTCTTTCGCCGGTGCGGTTTTTAATAAGCTCAACGGCGTCCTGCAATTGCGATAAAGCGCCCAAAGCCAAAAAATCTATCTTCACGAATCCCGCGTCGTCGATGCAGTCTTTGTCCCACTGGCAGACGTACCGTCCCTCGATAGCCCCCCGCTGGACGGGTACGATGTCCGTGAGGGGGGTGGA
>JBGOXC010000200.1:0-3092 GCA_041478935.1 Dehalococcoidia bacterium | reverse complement strand
AGCTATGACGGGCCCGGCCCTGAAGAATTCAAAAGGGTAGCCGCGCAAATCGGCGAGTTGAATTTCTGGCTCTGCGTAACTTTTGCCGATACTATCATGCGTTATCTGGAAATAACCATGAAAAAGGACGATATCAGCCCCCTGCATATCATCGCCATGTATCACCTCGTGCGCTCCGGCGGTAGCTTAACCCCCACCCAGCTCTCGGAGGCGATGTTCCGCTCCAAGCATAGCGTGACCAAGATAATGGACAACCTGGAAAAAGAGGGCTTTATCATCCGCGATTTTTCCAGCCAGGACCGCCGGGTGACGGTTATCCGGGTAACCGTAGCAGGGCTGGAATACGTTAAAAAGAATCAGCACAAAGGCGAATTGAGGGCAAAACAGGTGATGGACTGCCTGAATGACGTCGACCAGAAAACGCTGACTGCTTTAACCGGCAAAATGAATGACCGCATGACCGATATTCTGGAAAAGCTTTAGGCTACTTACAACGGCCAAAGCTCCGCCGCCACATCGTCCAGTCCCAGCTCCAGCAGCTTTTTACGGCTCGGCTTGGCGGTAACTTTATCCCAGTCTAGTCCGGTTAGAGCCTGGTCTACTTGCCCTTCGAGGTCGGCTGTCACGCCGGCCAGCGGACCTTCTGCCTGTGGCGGCTTGCCGATGATGCGTCCGTGCACCTTACGATTTAGTGGATTATCGCCCTCGCGCAGGGTAAAAACGTGCCGCATCACGCCGATGCGCGCGCCGCATTTAAGTATCTCCTCCTCTCCCCTGTCCCACCCGGTGACGACTTTTAAAAATTCCGTGGCGTATTTAAGCCCGTTGAACATGGTGTTGACGTGGAGGCATAAACCGGCGGCGTTAATCACCAGCCAGGAAAAATGCGTCGGCCCGAACCCTCCCATATGCCTCCCCGGTGCAGCATCCATCATGTACTTGGCGGAGGTCGGTGTACCGGCGAATCCTGGGAAGTCGAATTTCGGGTCGTGCAGACCCAGCTCCTGCCCGCCGATGTGCACGGCGAATTGCTCGGCGCCCTTGCCGATTCTCTCTGCCGCCTTCTTTACCCCATCTGCCAGCACTTCCCCGAAGCCCTCGCGCTTCACCAATTTTTCCGTCATGGCAACCATCGCTTGGTGGTTGCCCCATTTCAGGTCGATGCCGTCGGTATCTTTTTTAGTGATGATGCCGTGGGCGTAGCACTCCATGGCGAATGCGATGATGGTGCCAGTGGAGATGGTGTCTGTGCCGTAGTAGTTGCAGATATGGTTCGCCATCGCGATGGCTTCGGCGTTGGTATTGAGGCACATCGCGCCGAAAGCAGCGGCGGTCTCGTACTCCGGCCGCTTGACGCCGGCGGGGTATTTATACTCCCCCGCCCCCTCTTTCATATTGCCCCGGCAGGCGACTGGACAGCGCCAGCAGCCATTCCGGTTAACCACATTGTCGTTGAAATGCTCTTTACTCAAGCCAGAGACATTTGGCAGTTCAACCACGCCCACGCCGCCCCAGTTTTTCACCGGCGTATCGCCACTGTGTGCCGAACCGTCGGTATGTGAGCAAGTACCGAAATTATGCAGCCCGTTGCGGGCGGGGGCTTTACTGATTTGCGGCAGATATTCTTTTCTCAACTTTTCGGTTGCTTCAGGGTCGGCGAGACTTACCTTTCCCTCCCCCTTTACCACCACCGCCTTGAGTTTTTTCGAGCCCATCACCGCCCCTAATCCGGAACGCCCCGCCGCTGACCCCTTGTGCGTGATAATACAGGAAACCAGGGAGAGTTTTTCTCCCGCGGGACCGATGCTCATTACCTTGGCGGTTCTATCATGAACGGACTGTAAAATATCCTCGGTCTCGTAGGTGCTTTTACCCCAGAGGTGGCTCGCGTCTTTAATCTCGGCTTTGCCGTTATCGATGAAGAGATAAACTGGCTTTGAGGCGATGCCGGTAAAAAATATGCCGTCGTAACCGGCGAACTTGAGGTAAGGTCCAAAGTCCGCCCCGCAGTTAGCGTCCCCCCACCCGCCCGTCAGTGGCGATTTAGCTACCACGGCGTAGCGGCAGCCGAAGGGAGTCGGCGTACCGGTGAGCGGTCCGGTGATGATGCCTAGTATATTCTCCGGTCCCAGGGGGTCTACTCCACCCTTTTGCTGGCTGTATAAAATCCGAGCGCCGATGCCGTACCCCCCGATGAAATCTCGGTAAAGTTCTTCTTCAGGCGTTTCTTCTTTTATCGTTCCGTTAGCCAGATTCACGAAGAGAAGTTTTCCGATGTACCCTCCGGCCATTTGCACTCCTTTTATCAGTAGGAAATACCTGACGTTCTATATTATATAATATAACGCCGATAATAATATCGCCAAACGCCTTACCCTTCGGCTTGACGTTGCTATCAAGCTCGGTTTAAGATTAGTTTTGATTGTTCGATAAATGGAGAACAAAGATGTCGTCAAACCTCATCGCCTTTTATAAAAAAAATCATATCGCTAACATTTTATTGCACAAACCTGTAATAAACCAGCCGATGGCACAGGAACTGGCTGAAATCTGCGAACAAATAAAGGACGACAACGCTATATTCGTTGTCACACTAACCGGTTCGGGTGATATATTTTGTGGGGGTGGCGGGGGGGATATTATGGAGGCTTACCGTCCCGCCGCGGCTATAGCCGCCATCGAACAGCCGGTTATCGCCGCCATTAACGGGGACGCTTTGGGCTTGGGGCTGGAAATAGTTTTAAGCTGCGATATACGCCTCGCCTCGGCTAAGGCGCGTTTCACCATACCGCAGGTAGCCAAAGGTCTTATCCCCACCGACGGCGGCACGCAGCGTTTACCCCGCATTATCGGCCGCGGCAAAGCTTTGGAGCTGCTGCTGACCGCCGAAACTATCACCGCCGCCGAGGCTTTAGAAGTTGGGCTGGTCAATAAAGTTGTCCCCTCCAATACACTGGCAGAAGAAACCCAAAAGCTGGCGGAGACTATTGCCGCCAAGGGCCCCATCGCCTTAAGGTATCTTAAAGAGGCGGTGCTTAAGGGACTGGACATGACGCTGGAGCAGGGCTTGAAGCTGGAAGCCGACCTTTATT
>JBGOXC010000201.1:0-3081 GCA_041478935.1 Dehalococcoidia bacterium | reverse complement strand
TTCCGATAAGCCGGTATATCTTTTAATCGATAACGGCAAGGCGGAACTTAAAGACGCTTCCAAGCTTTGGGGCAAGGACACCTTTGACACCCAGGATATCTTAAGAGCCGAGCACGGTAACGAGTTGGAAGTCGCCTGCATCGGTCCCGCTGGAGAAAAATTATCGCTCATCGCCGCAGTCATGAACAACAAAGGCCGGGCGGCGGGACGTTCCGGTCTGGGCGCGGTCATGGGCTCTAAAAAACTTAAGGCAATCGCCGTCAAAGGCAATATGAAAATCCCCATTGCCGATGAAGCTGCCTCCAAAGAAATGAGAACCCGGCATGTTAAAAACAAGAACCCGCGCTCGGAATTTATCGGCGGCTTCGGCACGGCGGCGCTGATGGAAATGAGCGTCACCTCCGATGATGCCCCCTGCAAAAACTGGGACGGCGTTGCCGTTATTGATATGCCGCAATATAAAGATATCATCGCCGGACCGGTCAAGGAGCAGCAACAGCGAAAATACGGCTGCTGGCACTGCCCCGTCGGCTGCGGCGGCATTATGAAGCCTTCCGACGGTGAGTTCAAATATGATGAGCATGCCCATAAGCCGGAGTACGAAACACTGGCGATGTTCGGCACGAACCTTCTCAATCGTGACCTGATATCCATTATCAAAGCCAACGACATCTGCAACCGCTATGGGCTGGACACGATTTCCGCCGGCGCCTGTATCGCCTTCACGCTAGAGTGCTACGAGAAAGGTATTATCACCAAGAAAGACACCGATGGAATTGAGATGAAATGGGGTGATGCCAAAGCTATCATCGCCATGACGGAGAAAATCGGCAAACGTGAGGGCTTTGGCGATGTTCTCGCTGATGGCGTTAAAATAGCCGCCGAGAAAGTCGGCAAAGGCTCGGAGAAATACGCCATCCACATCGGCGGCCAGGAATACCCCGCCCATGATTCTCGCGGCGGCATTAGCTTCGCCATCGGCTACGGTGCGAATCCTACACCGGGACGCCATACCCAGGGCGGCGAAGGTCCGCTGCCGGAAGGGTCGATGCCACAATATGACTTCCGTTCTTTAAAGGGGCGGGGACAGCCCCATAAAAGAGGTATAGGCATTACTGCTGCTTACAACGCTGCTGGTATCTGCATGATTGTTATCGGCGACGCTTATGTCCATATCAACGACCTGGTCGAAGCTTTCCAGAAAATTACCGGCTGGGATATCACTCTGGACGAGCTTATCAAGACCGGCGCACGCATCGAGACGATGAAGCAGGCGTTCAATGCCCGCGAAGGCATCAAGACACCCTGGAAGCACCACGATAGAATGTTGGGCAGACCGCCGAAGACAGTCGGACCTCGCGCCGGCGCTATAGTGGATGAAGAGGAACTTTCTAGAGAGTATTACGAAGCTATGGGCTGGGACGTTAAGACGGGCAAACCCAGTAAACAAGCCCTGCTCGACCTCGGCTTGAACGATGTCGCTAAAGTCCTCTGGCCTTAAGCCTTAACAGCATCAAGAATTCTGCGGAGCCTCCTGAAATATGGAGGTTCCTTTTTTATCAACTAAAATTGTAAACCTAGTATCTCTATGTATATAATATGCAAAGTTATTTCTTTTTTCCCATCAGGTAAAAGCGGAGGCAAAGTCATGGCAGAAGAATTCGTGGTCGTTAAGGACCTTCATAAAAACTTTAAAGATTTTCAAGCCGTCAATGGTGTTTCCTTTTCCATTATCAAAGGTGAAATCTTCGGTCTGCTCGGTCCCAACGGCGCTGGCAAAACCACTACCATCCGCATGCTCTCCACCGTGCTGGAAGCTGATAGCGGCGAAATCATTATTGGCGGCCACTCCCTGAAAAAAGATGCCGAAGCCGTCCGTCACATCATCGGCGTCTGCCCGCAGGAGCTGGCGCTTTATGAAGACCTCTCCGCCTTGGATAATATGATTTTCTTCGGGCACATGGCGGGACTGGATGGCAAAACCGCTCACAACCAGGCGATGAAAAACTTGGAGTTGATGGGACTTGAGGATAGGGCTAAAGGCAAAATTGCTAAGTTCTCCGGCGGCATGAAGCGGCGTATCAACCTCGCCATCGCCCTTATGGGCAATCCGCTGCTCCTCTTTTTAGACGAACCAACCGTTGGCATCGACCCGCAGTCGCGTAACAATATATTTGAAAATATCCAGGCGCTGCAAAAGAAAGGATTAACCGTCCTCTACACCACCCACTATATGGAAGAAGCCGATAGGCTTTGCCAGCGTATCGCCATCATGGACGGCGGCAAAATTATCGCCATGGATACACCTTATAATCTGAAAAAGAAAATCGGGCCACCGGATAAGGTTACGTTGGAAGATGTTTTCTTAAAACTCACCGGACGCAGTCTGCGCGATTAGTCGTTATTTATGAAAAGAGCTTTATTTATCACCCTCAACGAAGTTAAGCTGTATTTGCAGGACAAAGGCGACCTCGCTTTCGGTCTGCTCCTGCCTATACTTACCTTTGCCCTGATGTTCGGCGCTTTCGGCGGCGATACCATGTTTACCGCCACCGCCGCTATCGTTAATGAAGACGCCGGCACGTATTCCCAGCAGCTTATTCAGCAGATTGATGACGTTGATAGCATCAGCGTAGAATTACTCACGGCGGAAGAAGCTAATACCAAGCTGGACCGGTCGGGCTTATTGCTGGTGCTTTTTATACCCGCTGGTTTCTCGGATACACTGGCGGCTGGCAAACCGGCGCAGCTGACCTTTAAACAGCGCGGCAATGGCGGCCAGGAAGGCCAGATTCTCGCCAGTATTATCCGCGGCGTGGCGGAGCAGATTAATCAGCAGTTCCAGGTATTTAACGGCGTTAAAATCGCTCTGGCGGGTAAAGGAATAGCGGATAACAGCATCCAGTTAGTTGTTCAGGATGTTCTGTCCGGGCAGAGTCAGCAGCCCGCCGTTGGCGTAACTCAAGAAATAACGGGCGGCAGCTCAGAGTTTATCAATCAATACCTGCCGGGCATTATCACCATGTATGTTTTATTCTCGCTGTCTCTATCCGCCATGACCATCGTCGAAGAAAGGCGGCG
>JBGOXC010000095.1:0-5516 GCA_041478935.1 Dehalococcoidia bacterium | reverse complement strand
GAAAAAACCTCCGTATCCAGTCCGTCTGTGTAAGTGGGTTTAACAACATTACTCACGTAATCGAATTTTCCGCCTTGATAATGCTTGATTACTTTATCAACCACCTGCGGGTCGATGAGGGGGCAATCGGAGGTAATCCGGACGATGACAGCCGCCTTGTATCGCGTGGCGGCCTGGTAATATCTATCCAGCACATCGTTAACGCTGCCGGCAAAGCTCTTTACCCGGCTCTCTCCGGCCAAATTGATAATCGGCTTATCTTCGGCATTGGTGCTGGTAGCGATGACAATAACATCTAGTAATTTTGCTTTCTTGAGTCTATCAACGACGTGCCGGAGCATCGGCTTGCCGGCGATATCCATCAGCACTTTGCTGGGTAGCCTGGTCGACCCCATCCTTGCCTGAACGATGGCGACGGTCTGGGTCATAGCTTGATTACCCTACCTGTTGCCGCCGATTTCTTGGCGGCTAACGCTATTTCCAGAACACGTTTGCCGGTGTCCCCATCCACCACCGGTTTTTCTTCTCCTTTTACGCACTTGATGAAATGTTTCATCTCTTCGATATACATTTCATTGGGTTCAAATTGAATATCCGTTTCCTGCCACTTGTTATCACCGGCGCTAAAGAGCCTTACCTTTTTCTTGGTGTAGCTCCAGATAATAGTCCCCTCTTCGCCGATGAGCTTGCACGAGCGGGAGTAGCCCCGTTGTATAAAATCAAGGTGCACTCTGGTGATGATGCTATTATCGAATTTCAGGATTATTTCGGCCGTGTCTTCAACATCCACCTCAAGTCGGCTGATTTTACCGGCCAAGCAGGTGACCTCTTTTACTTCTCCTCCAATGAGCCAGCGGATATAGTCCAACTCATGGGAGCCATCAAGAATGATGCCCCCGCCAAGCTCTTTCCGGGCGGTATAACTGCGCCGGTAATCCTGCTGGGGGTGCCAATCCGGCAAGTATTGCCCTGCCTCTACGTCTGCGGATAATACCCTCCCAATCTTTCCCTCGTCGAGTAACTGCTTAACCAGCTTTAAACCAGGATGAAAGCGCATGTTATAACCAACGTAGACAATGAGGTTTTTCTTTTTGGCATCTTTGTTGAGTTTAGCCACACCGTTGATAGTATGAGAGATGGGCTTTTCGATAAAAACGTGGGCGTTACGTTTTAGTCCTTCTAGTGCGTAGGTAAGGTGCAGGTTTGGCGGTACACAGATAATAAAAGCATCTATCTTTTGCTTTAAGGCTGGCGACAGGTCACTAAACGTGTCGACTTTGTATTTTTCTTTCACGGTTTTGAGACGTGCCTGGTCGGTATCGTAGGCTAAAACTTCGCCGGCGGAGATGGATAAGAGATTGCCGATATGTCTCTCGCCGATAGACCCGCATCCGATGACGATGAATTTCATTTTCTCACTCCCAGAACTTCCAGTAGATAAAGGAAGTGGGGTTCAAGGGGTTGTCCCCGACGATGTCTGTCTCGGTTTGAAGAATCTGCACGTTCATGCTTTTAAGCGTTGCCAGCAGGTCGGTATTATAGTCATTCATTAATGTATAGGCTTGCCGCATCATACCTAATGTTGAGATTTTGTTGATTAGTTCATATACCGGCTCCAGGTGAATCACCCCGGCAATCCTATCCTGATATTTACGGAAAGTCGGCATGACGTTCTTGGCTTGCGGCAGCTGCTCAATGGAGTGGCGGGTAAATATTAAGGCTTTTTCCTGGAGATTTTCCAGGATTGCCCACGCAACATCATACCAGTTAAATTGAGTCACCGATATATCCGGGCAATCGGTGAAGAGATGGCTGGCTAACTTCACGGCGTTCTGAGAATACTCTCCGCCGAGCCAGCGCCGCTTCGTAAAAGTGTTCCTGAGCACATAAAGATTGTCGCCGTACCCGCACCCCAATTCGATGACGGTTTTAACCTGACTTATCGGTTTAGCGAGTTTATCTATCAATATCGCTTCGTGAAACTGCCTGAACTTTTCCGCCGGAGCTATAAATAGCTCGTCTTTCATAGAATAACAGACAGGGTTGGCATTCGGCGAATAATACTTTTTTCTGATGTCGGATAGCGTAGTGCCGGGCTGTTGCTGATAGTATTCCAGTAATTTCGCGTATTTATCTTTATCGTATTCAGCGTCAACCTTGGCCAAATTCCGCACTGGTTTGGCAAAAGGCTCAAGGTTTAACAGCCTCCCCACCCAAGGGGTGTATTGAGGCAATTCATTGACGCTGATTTTCTTTAAGGGCTTTATTCTATACGTATTATATCCCCTCTACCATCTTTTTCAGTTCGGTAGCGGTCAGCCATTTAGAGTTATTTTCGGAGGTATATTTAAAGTTGTCCGGGAGGCATTTGCCCCCTTTAATATTCCCCTTGTTCCAGAACGAATGCTCTGGTTCAATGATGAAGTAATTGCTGAATTCTTGAGCGTGTTTCGCTTCCTCTTCGCTAAGCAGGACCTCATGGAGTTTTTCGCCGGGGCGTATCCCCACAATTTCTCTTTTACAGTTGGGGGCGATGGCTTCGGCGAGGGCGGTGATTTTCATGCTGGGGATTTTGGGAATGAAAATCTCGCCGCCGTGCATCCGGTCGATACAGTCGATAACGAAACGGATGCCTTGTTCAAGGGTCAGCCAGAACCGAGTCATATGCTCATCGGTAATGGTAATTTTCCCCTGTTTTTTCTGCTCAAGGAAGATGGGGATAACACTACCCCGACTGCCGACCACGTTGCCGTAGCGGACGCAGCTGAACCTTGTTTTTTTGGCGCCGACATAAGCATTGCCTTGCACAATAAGCTTTTCCGCCACCAATTTGGTAGCCCCGTAAAGATTTACCGGCTGCACGGCTTTATCCGAGCTGATATTTATTACCCGCTCGATACTATTATCAATGGCGGCATCAATGATATTGGCGGTGCCGTCGATGTTGGTTTTAACGGCTTCCAGGGGGTTGTATTCACTGGTAGGCACCTGTTTTAAGGCGGCGGCATGGACGACGACGTCAACCCCGTTCATGGCGCGGCTAAGCCTTTCTTTATCCCTAACGTCGCCGATAAGGAAGCGTAATCGGGCATCGTTGTTGAACTTCTGCTGCATTTGTAACTGCAGCAGTTCGCCGCGGGAGTAGATGCGGATGGCGGCAGGGCTGTGCTCTTTTAGGACTATCTCCGTGAACTTCTGCCCGAATGACCCGGTACCGCCGGTCAATAGGATTACCTTATTTTTTAAATACATGGTAATACCTCACTAATGTTCATTCCCCCAACCTGATGATGTTATCCGCGGCTATGTTGCGCGTGACGCCGCGGCAATCAAAGACCAGTTGAGAGGCTGCCACTATTTTATTAATATCATAACACGTATGGGCGGTGGCGATAACCGTGCAGTCCGCCCAGGCAAGATTTTCTTTAGTCAGCTCGACGGATTTTAGAGTTCTCTTTTCCAGCGTAATGGCAGGGATATAGGGGTCGTTGTACTTAAGATTAGCCCCCTTCTCCATAAGGAGCTGTGCCAGTTTCAGGGTCGGGGATTCGCGTATATCCGGTACGTTCTTTTTATATGCCGCCCCCAGCACCAGTATTTTGGCGCCCTTCAGGTTTTTGCCCTGACTCTTGAGGTTCTCCATAATGCGGGTGGTGACGTGGTGGGGCATCCGAGTGTTGATTTCCTCCGCAAGCTCAATGAAGCGGGTGATAAAGTCGTACTCTCTGGCTTTACTGGCGAGGTAGCTGGGGTCGAGCGGAATACAGTGGCCGCCCACGTCGGGTCCCGGATAGAACGGCATAAAATCGAAGGGCTTGGAGCTGGCGGTTTCGATTACCTCCCAAACACTGATACCCATCCTCTCGCAGAGTTGAGCTATCTCATTAACCAGGGCGATGTTTACATGGCGGAACGTATTTTCAAATATTTTAGTCATATCCGCGGTTTCGGTGGAGGAGACGGGGATGACTCTATCGGCTACGCAGGAGTAGAACTGCCTCGTGAGTTCCGTAGCAGCAGTATCAATACCACCGACTATCTTGGGCGTGTTTTTAATGCCGTACTTTTTATTGCCGGGGTCGACTCTTTCCGGAGAGTAAGCCAAATAAAAATCCTTACCGGCTTTCAAGCCGGATTTTTCCAGCGCAGGCAGCACCACTTCACGCGTCGTACCGGGGTAGGTAGTACTCTCCAGGATTATCAGTTGACCCTGTCGCAGGCATCTGGCAATAGCTTTAGCCGCGTCGGTAACGTAAGAAAGGTCCGGCTCGCGTTTTTTGGTAAGGGGGGTGGGCACACAAATGCAGACGACATCCGACTCACTGAGTCGGCCCATGTCGGCGGTTGCCGAAAAACGCTTGGCTTTAACGACCGCCCCCAGGTCTTTGCTGCTAACATCGCTGATGTAAGACTCGCCTTTATTGATACGGCTTACCTTATCCGACTGTGTATCAAACCCCAACACTTTAAAGTCAGCCTGTGCAAAAGCTAAGGCTAAAGGCAGCCCCACATAGCCCAACCCTACGATGCCGATAGTCGCTGTTTTCTTTACGAGCTTCTCTTTTAGTGGCAAGTGAATGTTACTCTTCATGGCACCATATACCTTACCATCTCTTTAAGCCCTGCCTCCAGACTGTACCTTGGGCGGTAGCCGAAAGCTTTAGCTTTAGAAATATCCGCCCCGCTGTGCAAGATGTCGCCGGGGCGGGGCGAACTGTATTTGGGGGGTGTATTATTACCCGTTAGTCTGTTAATCAGCTTTACCAGTTCATTAATGGTGACTGCTTTGCCATAACCGATGTTATAGATGCCGGTGACATCGCTTTCCGCGGCAAGGATAAAGGTGCTTATGGCGTCTTTTATATAAATATAGTCCCGTGTCGCCTTGCCGTCGCCATAAATCTCCAGCGGTTTGCCGGCGGACGCAACTTTAATAAACTTGGGGATGGCCGCGGCGTATTCGGAGTCGGAGTTTTGCCGCGGACCGTAGATATTAAAGAACCTTAAGCTGACCGAGGGCAGACCGTAAGCCTTTTGGAAAACCTGGCAGTATTCCTCGGCGGCGAGCTTGGCGACGGCATAAGGAGATAGGGGATTAATCGGCATATCCTCTTTCTTCGGTAGGCCGGGCGCATCGCCGTAGATGGCGCAGGAAGAAGCGTTGATGACCTTTTTAACTTTATTATCTCTAGCCGCGATGAGGACATTCAGCGTGCCGGTGACGTTAACGTCGTGGCAAAGCTGGGGATTATCTATGCTGCGAGGTATGTTGGCGAACGCCGCCAGGTGAAAAACATAATCAATGCCCTTGAAAGTCTTTTGCAACAGCGGCAGGTCGTTAATGCTGCCTTTTACGAGTTTTACGTTGGGTTTTTTAAGTACCGAGGCGATGTTTTCCCGCTTGCCGGTGGAAAGGTCGTCGATAATTAATAGGGAATAATCACGTTGCGTTAGCTCTTCTAGGAGGTGAGACCCGATGAACCCCGCCCCGCCCGTGACCGCAGCTTTCTTCATTT
>JBGOXC010000162.1:0-3714 GCA_041478935.1 Dehalococcoidia bacterium | reverse complement strand
GGTAAAGACCGCCAGACGATGATTTGGGATATCAATCCTCATGTCGTAGCGGCGCCGTATGAAGCCGAGCGGAAAGCCTGGGACGCTTTTAATTTTAACTACACCCAGCCGCTATAAGTTATCGTTTAAACGGGGGCTAGTTTAACGTCCAACACGGCGGTTTGTCCCTTGCGCACCACCGCCAGGCATTCCTTGAGCGCCTGAGGCACGTCGGCAGGGTCATCCACCATCAGTCCGTAAGCCTTGTTGGCGCGGGCAATCAGTGTGTAATCCGGTGGCGAGGTGATGTCCGCGCCCATATTAGCCACGTCGTACTTTTCGCGGAAAAGCCCCTTGATGGCGCCGTACCCCTGGTTGTCATAGATTACAGCTAAAAACGGTGCTTTATAGAAGCTGGCCGACCATAGCGAAGCCTCCGGGCAGCCGTAGATAAAAGCGCCATCACCCATCAAAGTGATAACCATCTTATCTGGCGCTGCTAGCTTTACTCCCAGCGCTGCCCCCGGCGCCCAGCCGATGCAGCCGCCCGCGCAGGATAGCAGCGTGCCGGGCTTATCCAGATGTAACTGGTGGAAAACAATCGTGGCTGGGGAAATGGTCTGGTTCACGATAATCGTATGCTCGTCGATGATTTCGTCTATACAGCGGGTCAGCCAGTGGGCAGTAATCGGTTTAACCTTGGCATGGCTATTGGCTATTGCCCGCCACTCACCATCGAGCTTATTGTGCTCGGCTGCCAGTGTCTGGTAACGTTTCTTAAATTGCTCGCGTTTTTCTGCCGTCAATTTTTGTTTGATGACTTCGGTCAAGGCGGGTATCGCCTGGATGGAATCGGCTTTTATTTGTATCTCCGGCCGCTTGCCCCAGAGCGGCACACCTTTTTTCACCAGGTCAACATCAATATGGATGATTTTTACGCCGGGCAGCGGCGCGCCTGGGGGTGCGGCGTAATGCATGTCGTAATCTATCGCCAGTATCACGTCGGCTTGACTTACCAGTGGATTCCCGAACCCGCCGCCAGGGGAGAGCAGCGCCGTCAGCGGATGCGTGATGGGGAAGTTTACCCGGATGTCGGAGGTTAAAACCCTCGCTCCTAAAGTTTCCGCTAATTCTACCAGCGCAGGTACGGCCGCAGCCTTCCTGCCGGAGTAACCGGTTACTATCAATGGATTTTCTGCGTTAATCAAAATGTCGGCCGCTTTGGCTAAGACTTTCTCATCAATTTTTACTTTCGTTTCTGGTGGTGTTTTGTGTTTCTTGACTGGTAGTAGAGGACTTTTATTCCAAAGGACTTCCCGCGGCAGCGTTAAATAAACCGGGCCGCACGGTTCGGTAGTGGCGATGCGGAAAGCCTCCTCGAATACTTCAACAACGTTTTCTTTAGCCTCCAAGTGGTGGTCCCATTTCACGAAGTTCCTCACCATTACCCCCTGGTCAAAAGCCTCCCCCCGCCAGTTGGTGCGCTGCTTGGGCCCGTAGCTCTCGGTGAAAAACACCACCGGCACCCTGCCCCATTGGGCGTTATGCAGTGCGCCGCCTATCTGCAGCGTGCCCAGTTCCGAGTGCACCGATACCACTTGCGGCTTGCCCGATGCCATCCAGCTGCCGTGGGCAGCAGTCATTGCCACGAACTCATCGAGGCAGAGTATGCTCCGGGGAGACTTTTTCCCTTGCGCCTGGTAGGCAGCCAGCGTTTCCAGCACCGGCACATTATCAATGCCGGGATTAAAAAACACGAACTCTACGCCATTATTGTTCATCACCTCGATAAGGGCTTTAATCGTCGTATATGCTTCCATAATTGCCTTTCAGTCGTATTTTGGGGGACTCTTTAGTGTCACATTATACCAGCGCCGCAGCGATTATACAAAAGGGGATGAATTTACATAATATATATCTAATTGACGTTCGGTTCCATCACCTGTATAATGGCGACAATATCTTTTTAAAGGCATTGTAACCTGCGTTGAGAACTCGTATAATTGAATTAGAGGAAAAATTACGATGATATGTCCGGTGTGCCGCAAAGGCGCGCTGATTATAGAATATAAGAATATCGAGCTGGATTATTGCCCCACCTGTCAGGGCGTCTGGTTTGATGTCGGTGAGCTTGAGTTGCTTCTTGAATCCGCCGGACTGGGCAACCATCGACGCTATTTGGATAGTATCATTAACTCCACGGAAGCTAAAATATCAGAGAAAAAGCGTAAGTGTCCCATCTGTCGCCGCAAGATGAAGAAAGCCTATATTGACGAAGAAAGCAAAATATTAGTGGACGTTTGCCGCGTCGGCGACGGCATCTGGTTTGACGGCGGCGAGGTTCAGGGTTTGGTCAAAGAGCTGGCGAAAAAATCACCGGGCAAAGGCGCTTCCAAAAGCGTGCTGGATTTCGTCGGCGACCTGTTAAAACATAGTAAGTAATAATGTAGCTAATGCTTAGATGGCAATCGGCTATCTATATAAATATTGAAAGGGGGTATACAATATGGCTTGGTGGATTTGGGTTATCATTGCAGTTGTAGCTATTTTTATCCTGTGGATTATTGGCGCCTACAACGGTTTAGTAGGCTTCCGCAACCAGGTGAAAAATGCCTGGGCGCAAATAGACGTTCAATTAAAACGACGTTATGACCTTATTCCCAACCTGGTGGAATCGGTCAAGGGCTACGCCAAGCACGAACGCGAGGTCTTTGAAAATGTTACCAAAGCCCGCAATCTCGCCCAGCAGGCTTCCTCGTCCGGTGCAGCCGAAAGAGGCAAGCTAGAAGGCGAGCTGGGTATGGCGTTGGGGCGATTGCTGGCAGTAGCCGAAGCTTATCCTCAACTGAAGGCCAACGAAAACTTCTTGGCTTTGCAGGAACAACTGACCTCTACGGAAAATAAAATCAGCTTCTCCCGGCAATTCTATAACGACTCTGTCTTGAAGTTTAACAACAAGATACAGATGTTCCCTTCCAACGTTATCGCCGGCATGTTCAACTTCAAACTTGGTGAATTCTTTGAAGTCACCGTTGAAGCCGAAAGACAGGCTCCTAAGGTCAGTTTTACCTAGATAAGAAGAATATAAGATATGTGGGAACAAATACGGTCTAACCAGGTTAGGTCGGTAATACTTATCGCCCTTATCGCAGGATTGCTGCTGGCGCTCGGTTATTTTCTGGGCTTTTACTTTTTCGATAGCGCTATAGGCGGGCTGGTCATTGCCTTCGTTGTTTGGGCGTTCCTTAGCTTACTGGCCTATTTTCAGGGGGATAATATCCTGCTTTCCATGGCGGGCGCTAAAAAAGTCGGCCCCGATGATGCCCCGCGTCTCTATAACGTCGTCGAAGAAATGAAGATAGCCTCTGGCCTTCCTAAGGTGCCGGATATTTACATTATTGACGACCCTGCTCTGAACGCCTTCGCTACTGGTCGTGACCCCGAAAAAGCTTCGGTGGCGATAACCTCCGGCCTATTGCAGAAGCTTAACCGTGATGAATTGCAGGGCGTTATCGGCCATGAAATGTCGCATATCAAAAACCGCGACGTCCTGCTCATGTCAATTGTTAGCGTCATGCTCGGTGCTATCGTCCTTCTTTCATGGTATTTTTCACGTTTTATGTTTTTTGGCGCCATATCCGGTTCTGGTAGAAGGTCATCGCGTGATAGTGGCGGAGGAATACAGGCAATTCTCCTCATCGTCGGCCTTGCCCTGATGATTCTCGCGCCCATTTT
>JBGOXC010000059.1:0-6553 GCA_041478935.1 Dehalococcoidia bacterium | reverse complement strand
GGGCTTCTTAACCGAAGCCCCTTCGTTTTTCTCTTTTTCCCCGCCCCTATTTGATGTACCCCTTTGCCACCAGCAGTTCGGCGGTTAATATTGCTCCACCCGCCGCGCCTCGGTTGGTGTTATGGTGCAGTCCCACGAAACGGATATCGAAGACATTGCAGGGGCGTAGTCGGCCGACAGTAACCGCCATACCGTTACCAGCATCCCGGTCCTTGCGGGGCTGGGGGCGGTCGGGTTCGTCGCGGTAGATAATGGGAGGAATGGGGGCGGTGGGGAGCTTAAGCTCCTGCGGGAGCGACGTAAAGCTGCGCCAGATTTTTATAATTTCATCCAGCGACGGTTTTTTGCCAGCGAACTTGAGACTAACGCAGGCGACATGCCCATCGGATACGGCAACACGATTACAGTGCGCCGAGATTTTTAGGCTGGCGTCGGAGACGATTTTGCCACCGGCCACCTTGCCCAGAATTTTCGCCGGCTCTACTTCCGACTTTTTTTCTTCGTCGGCGAGAGTGGGCATAACATTATCTATCAGGTCGACGGATGCAACACCGGGATAGCCAGCGCCGGAGACAGCTTGAAGAGTAGCGACAATCATCTGTGCGATGGGATAGCCAGCCGCAATCAGAGCATAGATGGGCAACATATAGCTCTGGATGCTGCAGTTAGGCTTAACAACGAGGAGTCCATCTTTCCAACCGCGCTGCTTACGCTGCTGGGGGATAATATCCAAGTGGGCGTGATTTATCTCTGGAATTATCAGCGGTACATCCTCGGTGGCGCGATGTGCCGAGTTGTTGGAAACCACGGCGAAACCTTTGGTGGCGTACTCTTCTTCTAAAGCGATGATTGATTTTTTATCCAGCTCCACCGCCGAGAAGATGATGTTGCACTTGCCGACGGCTTTAGCCACATTGCTCGCGTCTTCCACAACCATATTGCGATAGGCTTCCGGGATATCAACATCCATGTGCCAGCGGCCCGCCACCGCGTCAGCGTATTTTTTGCCGGCGGAGTTCGGCGAAGCTGCAAGATAGACAACCTCGAACCACGGATGACGGTTGAGCAGCTTGAGATAATTCTGCCCCACCATACCCGTCGCCCCGAGAACACCCACCTTAAATTTCTTGTTCATCCTTTGCCTCTTGAAAAACAATTATAGGTAAATTATACCAGAGCTAACATGGGTTAGCTATCTTCCCAGCTGTATTTCCTTTTTTTACGCTTAAGCTTTTCCAATCCACAGCTAAAGCAGATGCCATTATGGCAGCAGATTACCCCACCGCAGTCCGGACAACGCCATTTTTTTTCTTCCTTTTTCAGGAATTTCTGTATTCCATTTTCTTTGATATAATTAAGATTATCTATCATACTCATGTGGTATTTTGTGCTATAACGTTTATCTAGGCGCTTCAAACGGGTGCACGGAAAATCATCACATTCATAGCAATATTGCACTCTGCCTTCCCCCAACAACTCGCAGCTTTTTTTCATAAAGGCGCAGTTTTTCCCGCGCGGCCGACAGCCAGCGCAGTAGCTCCTCATGATTCCCTGTTTTTTCAGGTCGAATTGCTGCGCCAGGTACGCCGAACATATGGCGCAGTTCATGCCGCAGGGAGCTATTAATATTTCTTCCATTGCCCCCTCCTCAATGCCACTATCTTACCCCACTAAAATAGAAAAGGGAAGCGTTAAAGCCTCCCTTTTCACACTTGAAAACTTTAATCGTCTTTTAGAGTTCCATCTCCTTGCAGTTCGGGGCGATAATCAGTTTCGGCTCGGTAACGGACTGGACATCCTGCGGCGTGAGGCCGGCGACCACCTCTTTAAGCACCATGCCTTCGGGGGTGATTTCTATGACCGCGAGGTCGGTGAAAATCATACTGACTTTACCCATGGCTGTAGCCGGGTATGAAAGCTCGTTAACGATTTTATATTCGCCGCCCTTGGTGATGTGTTCCATGGCGATAAACAATTTCTTAGCGCCGGCACACAGGTCCATCGAGCCGCCAACATCTCCCACGAATAATCCGCGGGCGGGATTAGACCAGCCCGCATAATCGCCGCGGGTGTTTACCTGGTAAGCGCCCATGACCGCGACATCAATATGTCCGCCGCGTATCATGGCGAATGATTCAGCAATGTCAAAATAGACAGAACCCGGCAGCTCCGTTATTGCCTGGCAACTGGCATTAATCAGGTCCTGGTCGACATTGTCACCTTCTGCTAAAGCCCCGGTCTTGAGCATACCTATCTCTGCCTGGCATACAACATCCATCCCTTCCGTCCAGTTGCTTACCAGCGTCGGTATGCCGATACCCAGGTTAACATAGCTGCCTTCTTTAATTTCACGGCTGACCCGCAGGGCAATCATTTCGCGGGGCAGACCTTCGAATTTCACCTTTGGGAACATCTCTCATAACTCCTTTATGCTAATCTATGGTAATAGCGAACTTGGGCCGCGGCACCTTAACCATACGGTTCACATATATCCCAGGTGTATGAACATCATCACCAGCTAAGCCGCCGGCTTCAACCAGATTTTCGACCTCGGCAATGGTGACTATAGCCGCCGTCGCCATGACGTGGTTAAAGTTTCTCGCTGTTTTGGCGTAACGCAAATTACCTTCTCTATCGCCGGTATGGGCGTGGATAAAAGCGTAGTCCGGCTTGAGGGCGTATTCGAGGACATACTTCTGGCCGTTGATTATCCGCGTCTCTTTAGGCTTGCGGTTTTTTTCGATATTAGAAACGTCGCTTTCTTCAAATACTGAACCTACGCCTGTTGGAGTATAAAAAGCGGGGATGCCGGCGCCGCCGGCGCGGTACTTTTCTGCCATGGTACCCATAGGAAAGACTTCCAGCTCAATCTTGCCAGCTCTGACTGCTTGCTCGAAAGGGTCCTGCATGCCTTTACTAGCGGAGCGGAAGAGTCCGTAGGAATCAATGACTTTTTTAATTTGTCCGTTCAGGGTTAACGCTTTTAGTTCTTCCGCCGCGCCGAGCAGCGGGCCGCAGCCACAGGCAAGTGTAAGATTCTTGGTGCCTTTTTTAATAAGCGCCTGAAGTAAAGCCCTCGGAACACCGCAGGCAAAAAAGCCTGGGACAGCGATCATAGCGCCATCTTTAATATCGGCAATCGCTTCTTCCAGACTGGGCCAGACTTTTTTCATGAACGAATTGCCTCCTTACAGTATTTTACGAAGTTGCACGCCAGTTATTTTTGAAAAACCACCGGACACACTGCAAGTATTATAGCTAATTTTACCTTGCGCTGTCAAAAGCCGCGATGTTAGTGAACACAATTGTAAAAACTGTAATCATCGCTTATTATAAAGAATGGGCATGTCATGAAACAGCAGCAAGACCAAACCAACACGATAACTTTCCTGGGGACAGCCGGCGCCCGGTTCATGGTCAGCAAACAGCTCACCGCTTCGGGTGGAATCTGGCTGAACCTTGGCGGCATGCAACTGCTACTCGACCCCGGACCGGGAACAATCGTCCAGTCCAACAAAAGGAAGCTGAACGCGGAAAAGCTGGACGCCATTATCCTTTCCCACCGCCACCTGGACCATTCGGGGGACACTAATGTCATGGTGGAAGCCATGACTAACGGCGGCTTCAGTCATCGTGGCTGGCTTTACGCCCCCGCCGATGCCTTAGACAGCGAACCGGTTATTTTCTCCTACTTGAAAAGGTACATTGAAGGTATTGTTGTTCTAGAAGCCGGCAAGTCCTATAACATCGGGGAAGTTACCTTCACCAAGCCGGTGCGTCACAAACATCCTGTCGAAACTTACGGCATGGTGTTTCAAACCCAGGGGCACCGCTTCGCCTATATCGCCGATACGCTCTATTTCGAGGATTTGAGCCGGCACTATGCCAGCGAGTTGCTGATTATCAACACGGTCTTTGCTAAGCCCTTCCCACCCGTCGAGCACCTGGCGATACCAGACGCGGCGCGAATAATTACAGAAATAAAGCCTAAAGCGGCTATCTTAACGCATTACGGCATGCACGTCTGGCAAGCGAAGCCGTGGAAAATTGCCGAGAAGCTAACGCAGCAAACGGGGGTAAAGGTCATCGCGGCGCGGGACGGCATGAAGTTCGACTTGGCGCAACTGGAGGTAGTATAAAAGTATTATGGAAACGCAAAGGTTTGAACAGCTTGTCGCCCGAGCCATCGAAAACCTGCCCAAGGAGTTACTTGAAAGACTGGAAAATATCGACATCGTCGTGGCGGATGAGCCGACGCCCGACCAGCTGCGCCGCAATAACTTAAAGAAGAATGAGACGCTGCTCGGGCTTTACGAGGGAATACCTTTAACCGAGCGCACCTATGGCTACAACGCCGTAATGCCGGATAAAATAACTATTTTCCAGAAACCTATCGAGGCCGTTTGTAAAAACGATGCTCAAATCGTGGCTGAAATACAGCGGGTCGTCCGTCACGAGATAGCCCACCACTTTGGTATTGATGACGAGCGTTTGGAAGAACTGGGGAGATACTAGATAATGGTAATAGAATTAACTCTAAAAATACAAGAGTTTATCCGAAAAATTGAAGATGAAATATCTCACAAGATATCAATTGTAAGTGTTAGTAAATTACCAGTAGGCAATTCAACTGCTGCTATTTCAATGTCACCAGATAGCGTTGTCATATTCCTCAATTCAAGTAAAACCATGTCAACTCGTGAATTAGAACACACTATTGCACATGAGGTTACTCATGCGCTATTGGTTTATAAAAGGAAATATACAAATCCAGAACCAAAAAAGGGTTTATCTAATGAAGAAATAGCTGGAGTCAGTATACTAAAATCTATGGTAGATGATATTGTTATAGATACAATTATTCAGAAAGAAGGTTTTCGCCTTTATTCTGACGGATATCTTGAGCATATACAAGAACTCATTGCAATCATGGACAGAGGTACAGACTTAGAACAGTTATACCCCGGGAATGAAAAGGTTAAGTATATATTCTTGATTACTCGTTATGTGATGAATTGGGGCTACTTAAAGTATTCGAAGCTTGATGATAATGAAAAAGGAATATTTAACAAATTTTTATTGTCGTTTAAAAAAGTTTTTCCAGAACAGTATAAAAAAGCTAAACTAATTATTGAGTTAATGTTAAAAAACAATATTTTTACAACAGAGGGGCGTAATATTGTATTGAGTGAAGTCCTAAAAATTTGGCGATATGATGCCTTAGTTCAATTGATGACATACTAATTATCTATTAGATTTTTCACCATATAGTCGCCCATTGACTCGTAACCGAACTCAGCGCGGTAATATTCTTTAGCGCCCGTCCCGCTTAAGATAACCATCCGGCCAGCGCCGAACTCATCTTTAGCTATCCGCTCCGCTTCACGCAAGAGTGCTTTACCGTAGCCCTTATGCTGGGCGGCACTATCGTTCTTTTCACTAAGCGGCACTTCAGGCCCGAAAATGTGCAACTCTCTGATAATCGCTTCGCTCCCGTTTTTACCAATGCCTAACGCCGGGACGGGAATTGATTGAATCCTCAACCGCAGCAGACCAAAGAGAGTTTCGTTAGCATCCTCGAAGGAGAGGAAAATTTCCTTGCCGTCGGCAGCAGTATAGTCCAGCCTGTTCAGGTGTGGAGAGCCGATTGCCCGTCCTAAAAATGTCCGATGACCATATTCGCGGCAGCGCGTGCAGCGACACTCAATACCCTGCTGCTTCATCCTTTCTCTAACGACATCGCGGAGGGAATCCTTAAGCCCGGCGACGATGAATTTGGAGGGGATGTCGCGTAGGACGCGGGAGATGCGCACGTATTTGGGCACCAGCGTTTTTATCCGGATAATCAGGTCTATCATCGTCTCGTCGTCGTAGGGCTGGTAGCGGCCTTTTAGATACCACTTTTCCAGCTCGGTGCCCTGCACGACCATGGTGGGGTATAGTTTAAGTCCGTCCGGTTTAAACCTATCGTCGGTAAAAAGCTGTTCAGACATCTCCAGGTCTTTTTCCGGGGACGAACCGGGTAAACCCGGCATCCAATGATAGTAGACCTTAAAGCCACTCTCACGGAGTCGTTGGGTAGCGTCCACTACCGCCTTTATCTTATGTCCCCGCCGTACCAATTTATAGATGTCATCATCTAAAGCCTGTACGCCCAGCTCTACGCGCGTCGCGCCGAACTCCAGCATACGCTCAATTTCCGCCTCGCCGCACCAGTCGGGTCGGGTTTCAATGCAGAGTCCGGTACATCGGTGGCGGGCAGTCTCGTTAATCTTTTTAGCGTCCTCTAGCGACGCCGCCTCTACACCATTAAGGGCGTCGTAAAGGTTTTTGACAAACTGGTACTGGTAATCTAGAGGCTGGGCGAGAAAAGTGCCGCCCATGATGATAAGTTCGATTTTGTCCGTAGGATGCCCCATGTCCTCGAACATCCTGATTCTTATTCTCACCTGCCGGCCAGCATCGAAGTCGCTGCTGCGGGCGCGCAAAACCGCTGGCGACTCCGGCGTGTAACTCTGGGGGGCATCGGCATAGGTGGGGCAATAGAGGCATT
>JBGOXC010000096.1:0-5506 GCA_041478935.1 Dehalococcoidia bacterium | reverse complement strand
ACAAAACCCCTGATTAAAGCCCTCACCGAAGCTGGCGTTGGCTCGCGGCGACGCATGGCGGAAGCCATCAAGCAGCGCAAGGTTAAAGTTAACGACGTAGTAGCCGAATCATTCAACCAACCCGTGGATATTGATAAGGACCGTATCCTGTTTAACGGGCAGGCTGTCAGCCTTAAGCCCGATAAAATAATCTGCCTGATGCTCAATAAGTCGGCGGGCGTCGTTTCCACCGTCAGCGACGAAAAGGGACGCCGCACCGTTTTGGATATTCTGCCGGAAAAGTATCAGCGCTACCGGCTCTACCCGGTGGGGCGGCTCGATATTGACACAACCGGCCTCCTGCTGTTAACGAATGACGGTGACCTTACCTACCGCCTAACCCACCCTAAATTTGAATACGAAAAAGAATATCTGGTAGCCATCAAAGGCAGGTTAAGCAACGAAGAGAAACAGCAGCTGCAGCGCGGCATCCTGCTGGAAGACGGTATGACGCACCCTGCCAAAATCAGAGAAATTTCACAATACCCCTTCAACTACAGCGTCACCATCCACGAGGGCAGGAAAAGGCAGGTTCGCCGCATGTTCGAGAGGTTGCGGTACACCGTAATAGCGCTAAAGCGTATCCGCATCGGCAACTTGAAACTGGGCGACCTGAAAGAGGGGGAGGTGCGTCACTTAAGCGCTAAAGAAATAACCGCCCTGCTTAATGAATAAACAGGTGGATTAAGTAATAAAATGCCAACCCGATAACGGCGGCTGCCGGGATAGTGAAAATCCACGCCCAAACAATTCTTAATGTTACCCCCCACCTCACCGCCGAAAGCCTGTTAACCGACCCCACCCCTGATATCGCTCCGGTGATAACGTGGGTGGTGCTAACAGGAATACCCATGTGTGTGGATAGGAAAATACTGGAGGCGGCCGCCGTTTCCGCACAAAAACCATCTATCGGCCTTAACTTGGTGATTTTCTGGCCCATCGTTTTTACGATACGCCAGCCTCCCGTGAGCGTGCCCATGGCAATAGCGGCATGGGCGCTTAAGACAACCCATAAAGGTATGTCGAAGGTCGGGTTTATCCCGCCGGCAACAAGGAGACTGGCGATAATGCCCATGGTCTTCTGCGCGTCATTGCCGCCATGACCCAGGCTGAATGCCGCCGCCGAAAATAACTGGGCTATCCGCGACCCCTTATCAATGCTCGTGGGGCTCTGTTTATAGACAATCCAGGTAGTGATAACCTTTAGTAACCACCCCATGACCAAGCCGATTAACGGCGCCACGAAGATGAAAATTACCGTTTTGTACCAGCCGGAGGCGATAATAACCCCGAACCCGCCTTTGGCGATAGCCGCGCCCGCATAGCCGCCGATTAGCGCGTGGGAAGAGCTGCTGGGCAAACCGAAATACCAGGTAATGAGATTCCAGGCAATCGCGCCGATGAGACCTGCTAGAATGACGGTGGGGGTAACGATACTGATATCCACCATCCCCTTGCCGATGGTTGTCGCCACACCCGTGCCGAAGATGAGGAAAGCGATGAAATTAAAGAATGCCGCCCAGACAACCGCTACGCGCGGTGAAAGCACTCTGGTGGTAACGACGGTGGAAATGGAGTTGGCGGCATCGTGCATGCCGTTGGTGAAATCAAATATTAGGGCGATAGCGATGATTGGTACGATTAAATACAGACTTGTTTCCATCAAATTCTCTAGCGTATCACCCAGTACCAGCCCTATTATACACAATTTTCAGCAATTTTACGATAAGGCAACCGTCCTAAAACCGCCCTTTTCAAAATAAAGACAGGTCTGCTATACTGGTCATATCCCAGATATTTGTCCTTTATTTAAACGTTACTTGAGGAATATATAGTCGTAAAAGGCAATGTCAAAGCTAACGGATCTAAGGTCGCTACTGGAGAACACCGCCAAACGCGTTGGCGGCAAGACGGCTATTATTACTACCGACCGCCGCGTTTCCTTCGCTAGCCTGAATGAGGACGCCAACCGGTTCGCCAACGCTCTGCTCAAGCTGGGTATAAAAAGGGGTGACCGCGTAGCGATGCTACAGAACAGCAGCCCGGAATTCGTCGTCGTCTTCTTCGGGATAATGAAGGTCGGTGGCATCGCCGTACCGTTGGATACACGCTATGTTACCGATGAGCTGATAAGTCTGTGTAACGACTGCACGCCCGTAGTCGCGGTGAGTGAAACCACCCTGCTGGAGCCGCTGCTCAAGGCGCTGCCGCAAAGCCCATCCGTCAAGCACGTTATCACCGTCGGCGATAAAACTAACGGACAGTT
Source organism: Dehalococcoidia bacterium (assembly GCA_041478935.1). Taxonomy (GTDB): domain Bacteria; phylum Chloroflexota; class Dehalococcoidia; order Dehalococcoidales; family RBG-16-60-22; genus RBG-13-51-18. The sequence goes on along the minus strand of JBGOXC010000096.1, from coordinate 3,201 downwards.
TATCAGTTACGATAAAATCATGGCGGAAAATGCGCCTAAACCGGTTAAGGCCAAAATTGACCCGGACGATATCGCTATTATTTCTTATACAGGAGGGCCTACCTATCATCCCCACGGCGTCGCCCTCACGCACCGCTCTTTAGTTACCGAGGTTATCAGCTCCGTCGAGACCTTCGAGCAGACGGAGAACGATGTGTTTATGCTCTTCGCCCTGCCGATGTACCACCAGTTTGGACTCGTCGCCGTGTTGCTGGCTTCGATTTATACCGGCAATACCGTGGTGGCGGCGCCGGGCACGGGGCGGTCTATCGAAAGCTTTATGGAAGCTGTGGAACGGGAAAAAGGCACCGTCTATTGTGGCGTCCCCTATATCTATTCCCTGATGATAAATGTCGCCCGACGCGCGGGCATCAAACACGACCTTACCTCATTACGGCTTTTAGCCAGTGGCGGCGCGCCCCTGGAGCCTATCGTCATCAAGCAGTTCAAACAGTATTACGGCATGGATATTCGCGATATCTACGGCCAAACGGAGTCCATTTGTCACTGCACCGCCATGCCCATCCACGGCACGGGCAAAATAGGCTCATCCGGCAAGACCTTACGCTGCTGGGAGATGAAAATCTTCGATGAGAACGATAACGAGCTGCCGCCTGGCCAAGAAGGCGAGATAGTCCTGCGGGGACCGGTGATGCATAGCTTTTGGAATCAGCCCAAAGAAACGGCGGAAATATTAAGGAACGGCTGGCTCCATACCGGCGACGTCGGCTGGATGGATGAAGAGGGCTACCTTTTTATCACCGCCCGCAAGCGGCGAATGATTGTCCTGAAGGGGCAGAATATCTTCCCCAATGATATCGAGGCGGTGCTGGTAACCCACCCTAAAGTGGCGGAGGCAAAAGTTGGCGGGACGATAGACCTGGTGCGGGGGGAGACGATTAAGGCGTGGCTCAAACTTAAGGTGGGTGAAAAAGCCACCGAGCAGGAAATACGGCAATATTGCCAGGGGCACATGGCAGATTATAAATTGCCGCGGGAAATAGAATTTGTCGATGTTATGCCGGAGAAAATACCGCTCTGGCGACGACGTCAATATACCGAAGCCGATGCTAAATTAGCCTCGTTGGACTAGCTCCACTCACCGGCCGTGGTCCAGACGCGCGCCATCTCCTGTGCCAGTAGTTTTTGTTCCGGTTTGGCCATATCAGGGTCGGTTTTGAACATGGCTATTGCCTCATTGCGCGCCAGCTCCAACAAAGCTACGTCGGACATTTTAGCCATGCGCAGGTCGGGTATGCCGCTCTGACGCGTGCCGAAGAACTCGCCGGGACCGCGCATCTTTAAATCCTCTTCCGCCAGCTTAAAGCCGTCATGGCTATTCTCTATTATGTCAAGTCGTTGCCGCGCCACTTCGGAGGGATTTTCCGACAGCAGCATGCAGTAACTCTGCTCTTTGCCCCGCCCTACTCGACCGCGGAACTGGTGCAGCTGGGATAAACCGAATCGGTCGGCGCTTTCAATAAACATCACCGTGGCGTTAGGGATATCGATACCCACCTCGATGACCGGCGTCGAGACCAGTATATCCAGCCGGCCGGCGCGGAACTCCTCCATAACCGTGTCCTTCTCCGCCGAAGCCAGCCTGCCGTGCAATAATCCCACCTTTAGGTCGGGGAAAACCTCGCGCGACAGACGCTCGTACTCCACCACCGCCGCCTGCGCCGCGATGGCGTCCGACTCCTCTATCAGGGGACAGAGGATGAAAGCCTGTCTTCCCTCGCCCACCTGCTTGCGCACGAAGGCATAAGCGCTTTCTCTTTGTTCTGGCTTAAGCCACTTAGTCTTTACGGTCTGCCGACCCGGCGGCAGTTCGGTTATCACCGAAAGGTCGAGGTCGCCGTAAAGCGTGAGGGCGAGGGTGCGGGGTATCGGGGTGGCGGTCATCACCAGCATGTGCGGGTTGAAGCCCTTTTCCCGCAATGCCGAGCGCTGCTCTACGCCGAAGCGGTGCTGCTCATCCACGACGGCTAGACCTAGTCTGGCGAACTCCAACTCCTTCTGCACCAGCGCGTGCGTGCCGATAACGATATCAATATCGCCAGCCTGCACCTGCTGCTGGATTTTCTTCTTTCCCGCCTGCTTAATATCGCCGATAAGCAGGGCTATATTGAGGGGATTATCCAAAATACCTTTATAACTGCGGCAATAACCCTCCCCTTCTTCCTTGCCAAGTTTAGCCAGCAGCTGGCAAATGGTAGCGAAATGCTGTTCGGCGAGGATTTCTGTCGGCGCCATGAACGCCCCCTGCAAACCATTAGTCGCCGCCAGTAATAAAGCCGCCGTAGCCACTACCGTTTTACCGCTGCCCACCTCGCCTTGTAAAAGGCGGCACATCGGTATCGCTTTAGCTAAATCCGCCTTTATTTCACCAAGAACCTTGGTTTGTGCCGACGTCAGCGTAAATGGCAACGAAGATATAAATCTGGCTAATAAAGCGTCCTTGATATCTAAAGGCGTGCCTGGTTTGGTTTCCTGGAAGTCTCGCTTCTTTTTCATGACACCTAGCTGCAAAAGAAAAAGCTCATCGAAAGCCAACCGGGTACGCGCTTTATCTTTGGTCTCCTCATTATCCGGGTAATGCGCCTGGCTGATGGCTGAAGGTAATTCCAAGAAATTCAGTTTCTTTCGCAATTCTTCGGGTAAGAAATCAGTCACCTGCCCCGCCCACCGGTCGATAAAACCTTTCATCAGCCGCCTCACCTGTCGCGGATGCAGCCCCCGCGTTAGAGGATAAACCGGCACGAGGCGCGCCGTATGCACGAAGTCCTGCCCTTCCGCCAGCTCCCACTCCGGCGACAGGAACACGTGGCGCCCCTTAAAAAGGCTGACTTTGCCGCTCAAGATTATCCGGGCGTTGGTGGTTAGCGTCTTTGCCAGATAGGGCTGGTTGAACCAGACCACGCGGATATTGCCCGTTTCGTCGCCGACGATAGCCTCGGCGCTGCGGCGTCCGCCCGGGCGGGTCTCCTGCGCCTGCCAGATGTTAGCGATAATGGTCTGCTCCTCCCCCTCGACCAGCTGAGAAATAGTTTTTAGCTTGCTGTAATCGATATGGCGGTGGGGGAAGAAATAAAGCAGGTCACGCACTGTTTTTACGCCCAGCTTGCCGAATCTACTCGCCAGCGTCGTGCTGATACCCTT
>JBGOXC010000119.1:0-4942 GCA_041478935.1 Dehalococcoidia bacterium | reverse complement strand
TCTTCACTAAACGTAACGGCATCCATATTATTGACCTTGAAAAGACAGCTGTTATGCTTGACAAAGCCTGCGCCTTTATCAGGGAAATCGTTGCCCAGGGAGAGACGATTCTCTTTGTCGGCACCAAGAAACAGGCGCAGGAATCTGTTGAGGAAGAAGCCAAGCGTTGCGGCATGTACTTTGTCAATCAGCGCTGGCTGGGCGGTATGCTTACTAACTTCGCCACTATTCAGGCGCGCGTCGACCAGCTAGTAAGGCTGGAGGACCAGAACGCCAGGGGCGAACTCAGCAGACTTTCCAAGAAAGAAGCCGGTAAAATCAATGAAAAGATCGCCCACCTCAACAGACAGATGGGTGGCTTTAAAGAGATGACCCGTCTACCGGGCGCCCTTTTCATCATCGACCCAATTAAAGAAAAGATAGCACTGGCTGAAGCCAAGCGCATGAGTATACCGGTTGTGGCTATCGTTGATACCAATTGCAACCCTGATGAAATTGACCATCCTATCCCGGCAAATGACGATGCTATCCGCGCCGTTAAGCTTATTTGCAGTAAGGTAGCCGATGCGGTTATCGAGGGCAAGGCAGGTATCTCAGCCACGGTACCGACGGAAGTGGTCGAAGCCAAAGCTGACACCGAAGCCGAGGCGACACCGACCGATGCGACGGTAAACGAAACACACATTTTCTTACCGGATGAGGGTTAAGGAGGAAACGCTTGGAAATCACCACTGAAAAAATCAAGGCGCTTAGGGAGCAGTCAGGCGCCGGCATTATGGATTGCCGCAGCGCGCTGATGGGCTGCGACGGCGATATTGATAAAGCGCTGGAATATCTTAAGAAGAAAGGCGTTATCAAAGCCCAGAAAAAAGCTGAAAGAACTACCGGGCAAGGGCTGATTGAAGCTTACATCCACACCGCCGGGCGCATCGGGGCTTTAATAGAGGTAAACTGCGAGACGGATTTTGTAGCCCGCACCGATGAATTCAAAGGACTTGCGCACTGCCTAGCGATGCAGGTAGCGGCGATGAATCCACAATATATATCAGAAAAAAACATACCTAAAGGAAAAAAGAAAGCGGTTGTCCTTGAGGAAGCCTGTTTAGTGCTGCAACCTTATATTAAAGACCCAACTAAAACAATCAACGATGTCATCACCGAGACGATAGCGAAAACAGGAGAAAACATCAGGGTAAGCCGGTTTATAAGATACGAATTAGGCGGTTAGAAGTAAAATGCCTGAAGCCAAGTATAAGAGGGTATTACTTAAACTAAGCGGCGAGGCTTTACGCGGCGGAAGCAGTTATATCATTGATAATACTAGTTTGACCAGGATAGCTCAACAGATAAAAAAAGTAGTATCTTATGGTGTCAGCGTAGGCATCGTGGTGGGAGGTGGAAATATTTTGAGGGGTGCCCAGGCTGAAGCAGACGGTATGGACCGGGTCACGGCGGACTATGCCGGTATGCTTGCCACGGTAATTAATGCTCTCGCACTTCAGGCTGTTTTAGAAAAAAACGGCGTTACTACCAGGACGCAATCTGCTCTAGATATCAAGCAGGTAGCCGAACCTTATATAAGACAGCAGGCTATCCGTCACCTCGAAAAAGGCCGGGTGGTAATCTTCGCCGGCGGCACCGGCAACCCCTACATGACCGCCGATACTGCAGGAGCCTTACGCGCTATTGAAATCGGCGCAGAAGTCCTGCTGATGCCCAAAAATGGTGTAGACGGTGTTTATACCGCCGACCCACGTAAACACCCGGACGCTAAGAAAATAGACAGGATTACCCACCTCGAAGCGTTAAGCATGCGCCTTAAAGTAATGGATTCCACTGCCCTCTCTCTATGCCTGGACAATAAACTGCCAATTATTGTCTTTGACCCAGATTTAAAGGATGGTATTATCAAAGCCGTTCTCGGGAAACCCATAGGCACTCTAGTAACAAGTGAGGGTTAACGATGGTAAGTGAAATTTTAAGAAGTATTGAAGAAAAAATGAAACATTCCATCAAGGCGTTCCACGCCGACTTAGCGACTATTCGTACGGGGCACGCATCCCCAGCCCTCATCGAGCATGTGCGCGTGGAATACGCCGGCGTACCGATGTCATTAAACCAGCTGGCTGGCATCACCGCGCCGGAAGCAGGACTACTGGTTATCCAACCCTGGGATAAAAATAGTATACGTGATATTGAAAAAGCCATCGCTAAATCGGAACTGGGTTTAAATCCTTCCAATGACGGAAATGTTATCCGTATCGCCATACCGCCTTTGAGTGAAGAGCGCCGACAGGAACTGATAAAAATCGTCCACAGGAGAACAGAAGAAAGACGCATTATCATACGCAACCTGCGTCATGAAGCCTTAAACGACTTGAAAAAAATGGAAAAGGAAAAACCAATATCCCAGGACGAGCAAAAACGCGCTCAAGACCAGCTGCAAAAACTTACAGATTTCCACATCCTAGAAGCAGAAAAAGCCAGTCAAAATAAAGAAAAAGAACTCATGGAAGTATAGTCCAGTTACTTCGTGATAATACTGCAATTTTTTAGGCGCTGCTTTTGTGATAAAGAGGGATTTTGAAAGAAAACATCGCCGATATCTCGGCAACACCATCGGTTCCCCGCCACCTAGCTTTTATCATGGATGGCAATGGCAGGTGGGCGGAACAACGGGGCTTAACACGACTGGAGGGGCATCGAGCCGGGGTTAAAAACATACGCCCGATTATCGAATTCCTAAACGCCAAGAAAATTGAATACGTGACCCTTTATGCCTTTTCTACCGAGAACTGGCGCCGCCCCGAAGGTGAAGTAAACGGCTTATTTCATATACTTGAAGAAATCATCGGCAAAGAGGCTAGAGAACTGCACAAAAACGGCGTTAGAATCCACCACATCGGGAGTTTAGAGGGGCTATCGCCCACGCTACAAAAGTCCATTAACGATGCTATTAAACTAACTCACAATAATAACGTCATGCATCTTGGGGTCGCTTTAAATTATGGCGGGCGGGCGGAAATCCTAGACGCCATCCGCAAAATAATGGCTAATGGTTTGAAGCCAGATGAGCTAAACGAAGATACTTTCCGTAAATACCTGTATGCGCCAAATTTCCCCGATGTTGACATGGTCATCCGCACCGGCGGCGAGATGCGCATCAGTAACTTACTGATATGGCAGACGTCTTATAGCGAGTACTATTTTACACCAGTCCTCTGGCCTGACTTTAATAAAGAGGAGCTAGAGAAAGCACTGCTGGACTATAGTCAGAGACAAAGGCGTTTTGGCGGTCTGAAGCCAAAAGAATCATGCTAAGAAAAAGAGTCATAACTGCGCTCTGGGCTATTCCTCTCGTTATTATCGCCGTATGGTTTGATAAGCCGCTGCCGTGGTTTGTCATACTGGCGGCGGTGATTGCCGTCATCGGCGTTTTTGAGTTTTACCGGATGACGGGCGTTGCTAAAACATTGCCGCTGGCCATTTTTGGCATGGCTTTCACTTTACTTTTTATAATTCAGGGCTACTTTTCCGATGAAATAGGACTTAATCTCCTCTTTTTGTTAGCGGTGGGGCCTTCCTTAATCATGCTGGTCTTTTTGCCGAAGAGAGGAAGGCTTTCGCTTGACTGGGCGTGGGTCATCGGGGGGATGCTTTATATCGGCTGGCTGTTGAGCTACCTGGTGGCATTAAGGCTGGAGCCGGGGACAGCGGCTTTCCCCAATGCGGGGCGGGACTTCGTCTACCTGGCGCTGCTGGCGACATTCGCGTCGGATACGGCGGCATACTTTGTCGGTAAGGCGTGGGGGAGGCATAAACTGGCACCAGCGATAAGCCCGGGCAAGACATGGGAGGGAGCCGCGGCGGGGATAATCGGGGCGGTCATCATCAGCGTGCTGTTTACGCTGGAGACGCCTTTGCAGCTGCCATTAAGCTGGTGGCAGGCAATACTGCTGGGGCTGGCGATAAGCGTCTTCGGGCAGCTGGGGGATTTGGTGGAGTCGCTGCTAAAGCGGAACTGCGGGGTGAAGGATTCCGGCACTTTAATGCCGGGGCACGGCGGCTTGCTGGACCGGATGGACAGCGTGCTGTTTGCGGGGGTAGTGGTCTATTTGTGGTACATCTACGTGGTGCTTTAGGCACTATCAACTGGATTTCGGCTTTCGCCGGTATGGTTTCCCAATTGACAAATGTATTATTAAGGACTAGTATTTTCAAAAATTGGTATAGTTATGTGTAAGCATATGAAAATGAGAACACAATTAGAAACTCCATGGTGGTTCTTCATTGGAGGAACAGTAATTGCGCTTGTCATATTGGTTGTTTATAACGTATTCGGAGTTTTTAATAACCCTCCAATCTGCACTCAATTGAGCCTAGGATTAGTTTCTGGATTACTTTTAGGAATAGGAATTATTGGATTATTAAGAACACATTGGTGGCAGGTTAATTCACGCTCGATAATGCACTTTATCTTAATACTTTGGCAAGTTTTTTTCTTAGCTTTCACAACATCTTCAATTTTTACCATCGTTAGAGAAAATATTGCTAATCATAATGATTTTTTCCAGTCATATTATATATTGCAAGCATTGTGTAGAGAATTTAAGGCGACGTTTACAAGCTCTACCACTTACTGGTATATTGATTTACTTATCCTATTTTCTTTATGTGTTTGGATTCTATTACTATGGAATGATCGAAATACTAACAAATACAAGAGATATTACAGTTCAAAAAAAATCCCTTGGTTATTCGTGGTGTTTAATGCAATATGTATTGGATTTTTACTGCTTCTGTATTTTGTAAAAATAGATTCATACTATTTCTTTTTTATAAATACTGGTGATTCTTCACCTGATCCTAATCCTTTCCTTTTTTACTTACTTATAGGAACCTTTGGGGTTGTATTCTTGGGAACACTACTTTATCCATTTCT
>JBGOXC010000079.1:0-5905 GCA_041478935.1 Dehalococcoidia bacterium | reverse complement strand
TACATTACTTTAGTCCTGATTGATTTCCCTAAGCAAATATTAGGGGGAAGCATTCGCCAAGATGAGTGCTAGTGTCGTGTTCGGCATAAACAAATAGCAGTAAAGTAAAAGTGCCAATGTCCCCTAGAGGCGGAGTGCCGGCAGCCAGAGTATTAAAAATGAGTACAAAAAACAGTAAAAATGAAGTGTCTGTAAATAGCGTCCTGCAGCAAAACCAGGCGGAACTGGAGCAAATGCAGGAGAAGCTTATCCGCGCCGAACGGCTGGCGGCCATCGGCGAGCTAGCTTCGGGGGTGGGACATGAGCTGCGGAATCCTTTAAATGTTATCAGGAACTGCGTCTACCTTCTTAATATAGCCATCAGCGAAAAAGACGAGGCTGGGGTAGCTGAAGCGCTAAAGGTGCTGGATAAACAAGTTGATATCGCTAATAAAATCGTTACCGACTTATTAGATTTCACCCGTATCAAGCCCCCGATGCAGACCAGAGTAGACCTGCAAAAACTGATTGAAGAAAGCCTGACCTGGGTAACCGTTCCGGAACAGGTAAAGCTAAATATGAACATGATTGGCTACACTCAGCCGCTAAGGACCGACCCAGAACAAATGAGCCGGGTGTTCACCAACTTAATACATAACGCCCTACAGGCGATGAATGGAAAGGGCGGAGAGCTAGTTATCAGTACCGCCGCTGACGCCGATTACGTCTCGGTAGTCTTTAGGGACAACGGCTGCGGTATACCCGAAGAAAATATGACGAAAATATTCGAGCCGCTTTTTACCACCAAGCCGAAAGGCATCGGGCTGGGGCTGGCTATTGCGAAAAGACTGGTAGAGCAAAACGGCGGAAAAATAGAAGTGGCGAGCCAGGTAGGCAAAGGCTCAACTTTTACCGTAAAACTGCCGCTGGAACAAAGGAGATAAAACTGTGATGAACGACAAAACGACGATTTTAGTAGTTGATGATAACCAGGACCTCCTGGAAACATTCGCCATGATTTTAAAGCGCCGCGGCTATGAAGTCCAGACGGCATGCGACGGCCTGGCTGCCGTGGACAAATTTAAGGAGCAGAATTTTGATATTACGCTTATGGACATCGTCATGCCGGAAATGAACGGCGTAGATGCCTTTAAGAAAATAAAAGAGATACAGCCGGAAGCTTCAATAATATTAATGACGGCTTATTCCGATGAAGAATTGATACGGACCGCGATGGATGAGGGCGTTACTCTAATAATCCAAAAGCCCATACGCATTGACATGCTTATTAAGCTGATTAACGAGACAGCTGGCAACCAGCCGATTCTCGTCGTGGATGATAACAGTATCTATGAAACTCTGAAAAGCCCGGGCATGGTAAGGAAATAAGGAACAGGTAAGACGATGAAAGTCAAAGACAACATACTTGTAGTGGATGACGACCAAGATTTTCTTGATATCATCCGGCAGATACTAGAAAAGAAGGGTTTTAAAGTAAGCACCGTTCCTTCGGGCGAAGAGGCGCTGGCTCTATTAAAAGAGCATTTCTTTAATGTGTCTATCCTGGATATCAGCTTGCCCGACATCGATGGTACGGATCTGCTTTCGCAAATAATTGAACTGCATCCGGAAATCATCGCGATAATGCTTACCGGCCATTCTTCCGTAAAAAACGCGGTACAATCGTTAAATCGCGGCGCTTTTTCATATCTAGAAAAGCCGCTGGACCTGGAAAACCTCCTGTCAATAATCAACCGCGGCTTAGAGAAACAGCAACTCGTTTTTGAAAACCGCGAGCTAATCAGCGAATTAGAGCGGCTTAACCGCATCACCAACACCCTGCTTAGCGTGGCGCAGGCGGTGGCACAGTCGCTCGACTTACAGAAGATAATCGACTCCGCCCTGGAAAAGGTCGCCGAGTGTACCGGACTGGAAGCGATTTTCATATACCTTCGAGATAAAGACAAGCTGAAGTTTAGAGGTCACCACGGTTTATCACCCCGGGCAGCAACAAATATGCCCCAAGAACTCGACACCACCTCGGGGATATTCAGCAATCTGCTTGAGCAGTCCGGTCCCATTATCATCAAGGATTTACTCAAAGCCAACGAGCCGGAACTAACATTTTTAAAGAATGTCAGCTACCGCTCCTTCGCCGGCGTGCCCCTGACAATTCTGGGTGAGAATATCGGCGTGCTGGGAATAGCTACCGATTTTACCCAGAGTTTCAGCCCCAATAACCTGGAACTGCTTACCGGCATCGGACGGGAAATTGCCATTGCGGTCAGGAACGCTCAACTTTATGAAGATGCGTCCAGCGCCAGGGCGCTGCGGGAACTGGATGTCATGCGCACCGAGTTCCTCGCTAATGTGTCCCATGAGTTGCGCACTCCGCTAGCAGTGATCAAAGGCTCCGCCAACAGCCTGCTGCAACAGGACGTAATTTTCGACGAGCAAACACGGCGGGAATTCCTGGTTTCCATAGATAAAGATGCCGACACGCTAACCCGCCTGGTGGACGATTTACTGATGATCTCACGCCTGGAAGCCAAAGCGCTGGAAGTTAGAAAGAAGCAGCATAAAATCAGCGAAGTAATATCCAACATTAAAGACCGGCTGGATAAACTAACCGTTAAACACCATCTTCAAATAAATATTCCGGACGATATTCCGCTGGTGAAAATCGATGAAGTACGCATCGGCGAGGTGCTCACGAACCTCGTGGAAAACGCAGTTAAATTTTCCGACGACAATACCCATATCTACATTCAAGCAGTATGTAAAATCAAAAAAGAGGTGATCGTGAGCGTAATTGATGAAGGCATCGGCGTCCCCCTGGAACTACAACAGAAGATATTTCAACGCTTTTTCCAGGGAGAAGGCCGTAAAGCTGGGAGGAGAAAGGGCACCGGACTGGGATTGGCAATCTGCCAGGGGATTATCGAAGCTCACGGGGGCAAAATCTGGGTGGAAAGCAAACCCGGTTATGGCGCCAAATTCAACTTCAGTCTCCCGGTGAACTAAAGGGGGTAGAACTATGGACAAGAAAAGCATACTGATTGTAGATGACGACCCGGCGATATTGAGATTACTCAGCATGAATCTCAAGGCACGCGGGTATGAGATTTTCACCGCCACAAACGGAGAGGAATCTCTGGAAGCCGTCCAAAAAGACTTCATCGACCTGATAATCCTTGACTTGATGATGCCGAAAGTTGACGGCGTAGAAGTATGCCGGCGCGTCAGAGAGTGGTCGGATGTGCCGATTATCATCCTCAGCGCCCGCGGTGATGAGAATGATAAAGTAAAGTGCCTGGAGCTGGGCGCAGATGATTACCTGACCAAGCCGTTTGGCATCGCCGAGCTGATGGCCAGAATCAAAACGGCCTTCCGCCACCGCGGCGACCCCACTGTTACCCCAGCCCAGTCTACCTTCTCTTATGAAGGACTGGAGATTAACTTCGCTAAGCGGCGGGTTACGGTCAATGGCCGGGATGTAACACTCACGCCTACGGAATTTGCCCTACTGCAGCACCTGGCGGTAAATTCGGATAAGGTACTCACCCATAACATGCTGCTGCAAAGCGTCTGGGGCAATGAATATTCATCGGAAAAAGAGTACCTGCGGGTTTTTGTGGGGCGCCTGCGCCGCAAGTTAGAGCCTGACCCCAAGAATCCCAAGTACATCCAGACCATCCCCGGCGTGGGGTATCAGATAGCGACATCAACCCCCGCAGTAACCCAATAACAAATAATATCGGTTACGCAAGTAAAAGGGAGCCGTTAAAAGCTCCCTTTTTTATTTGTCTATCGCCTATGTTTTAGAGTAAAATCAGGTAAACAATTTTCTAAGGCTCGATAACCGAGCGTATCTACGCGTGGATATAGAACGACAATGAATAACATTTATGGATGGGCAGATTGCCCGGAAAACATAAGAAAAAAGGTGGAGGGTATTCTTGCCTTCTACCGTCAGTCTCTGGGGAACAACCTCATCGGTTTTTACCTGCACGGCTCGCTGGCAATGGGCTGCTTCAATCCCGTTTCGAGCGATATCGACTTTCTGGCGGTCGTCGTTAACAAGCTGACGACAGGCGAAAAGAAAGCGATTATCAACTACCTTCTCTCCATCGACAACGGCTCTCAAGCCACTTCGCCGGAGATGAATATCGTTACTCAAGATAACCTAACTAATTTCCGCTACCCTACCCCATTTGAACTTTTCTACGACCACGCCTGGCGCGAACGCTACGCCAACGGCGTCGTCGACCTGGAAGAACAACGTTGCGATGGCGATCTGGCAATGCACTGCATAACCATAAGAGAGCGGGGCATTTGCCTTTATGGGAAGCCCATTCCAGAGGTCATTCCCCAAATCCCCGCCGAGATACGCATCGCCTTCATCGGCTATGACCTGAAGTGGATAGAAGAAAGAATCGATACCCTGCCCATATCATATATCGTGCTCAATCCGTGCCGCGCCTTCGCCTTTCTCACGGAAGGCAAATACATGTCGAAAAAAGAAGGCGGCGAGTGGGCGCTTTCTCATCTGCCTGCTAACTTTTCCGGCATCATCCAAAGCGCCCTGGATTCTTATGCCAGCCCCCATGCCAATACCCGTCCGGAAACAGGTGTCCTCAAGGAATTTCTCGATTACGCCAAAAAAGAACTTCAAAAAATTATCTCTATAAAAAGTAATAAAAAAGACTAATTAAAAGGAGAGTTTTATGTCTGAAAAAGATTTGGAAGCAAGAATCAAGGGACTGGAAAAGAAGGTTGGCCTCTTAGAGGACGTTAACGAGGTAAAAAGGCTGCAGCGCGTCTACAGCTATTACGTCATGCACATGATGCGCGACGAAATTTATGACCTCTTCGCCGACCACCCCGATGTCCGGCTGCACTGGCTGGAAGGCACCTGGAAGGGCAAGAAAGGCGTCAACCGCTACTTCGGTGTCGGCACGGACCGGCCGGAACCGCCGCCCGGCTTCTTACACCAGGTAATGCCTATCGCCGGCGTAGTGGATGTGGACCCGGACGGCAATCACGCCAAAGGGCGGTGGTATTCCTTCGGCGGGGTGGCAGTACCTGACCAAAAGACAGGCAAGACAAATCCTTCTATTGTCGGTGGGCTGTACGAAATAGAATATATTAAGCAAAACGGTGTCTGGAAGATGTGGAAAGTGGACTGGATTATACCTTGCAGCATTAAAATCCTGCCGGAATCATGGACACCCGTGGAAGCCCTCGGCAAGATGATTGAGAATTTTAAGGGTCCGGAAGCCGATGTACCACCGATTAAAGGCGACCCCCGGTTCGTCTCCGGCTACATCTTCCCCTTCCATTACAACCACCCGGTCACCGGCAAGCCAACATCGGAAAAAGTTAAAAACGCCAAACTACTATCCAACAAAAAAGCTGCGGCAAAAACCGCCAAAGCCACCTTGGCAACCAAGCCCAAATCCAAAAAGAAATAGTCCAGGCGTTAAGGAGTAATAACGATGGCAACCAAAACTAAATACGGCAAGTGCATCCACACCAAAGACCTGATTAGAAAAATACCGTATTACGGCGGCAAATCAATCGTGGCGCATGACGGCGAGCTGGACGCGGACTGCTCCATCGGCTACCACTGCATCGCCAAGCCGATGTCCTTCGACATCGTGCACTCTCACTACTTCCCGGAGATGCTTTGTTTCATCGGGGGGAACCCGCTGGATATTACCGACTTCGGGGCGGAAATCGAGTTCACGTTGGGCGGGGAAAAGCACAAGATAAGTCAGCCGGCGGTGGTTTCCATACCGGGCAACGTGGAGCACTGCCCTATCGTCTTCACCAAGGTGACCAAACCCCTCATCTTCCTGGAAATCTCGCTAACGCGCATTTGGAAACCGGCGGGGCGTAATCCTAAGAAGAAAGCTGACGCCAT
>JBGOXC010000240.1:0-2535 GCA_041478935.1 Dehalococcoidia bacterium | reverse complement strand
TGCGCAGTCGGCTCGTGTCGTTATCGGTTCACTCGGCAACGAGGCAGGAGTCTACGGCGCCGCGGCTTATGTTTTTGATATAAGGAGGGCTAAATGAAAATACGTAAAGCAGTTATCACAGCAGCCGGTTACGGCACACGTTTCCTGCCGGTCACTCGCTCCCAGCCCAAAGAAATGCTTCCCTTGCTGGATAAGCCCTTGATTCATTACTCGGTGGAAGAAGCGATTAAGTCCGGCATCGGCCAGATTGTCATGGTGACCTCCGCTAGCAAGCGTGCTATCGAGGATTATTTTAAGCGCTCGCCGGAGCTGGAAAGCTTCCTTAAAAGCAAAGGCGAAACCGAACTTTTGAAGAGCATGGATGAAATATCAGGTATGGCAGATTTCTGTTATGTTCTCCAGAAAGAGCCGAAGGGACTCGGCGACGCGGTGTTAACCGTTAAGGTTGTCGTTGGCAACGAGCCTTTTGCTTTAATGCTGCCGGACGATATTATTGATTGTAATGTGCCTGGCTTAAAACAGATGCTGACAGTCTATGAAAAATACGGCTGCTGTGTTATTGCCGTGGCCCGTGTTAACGCCGAGGATACTGGTAAATACGGTATTATCAAGCCGAAAGAGGTGTCCAAAGGAGTCTATCAGGTGCTGGAAATGGTGGAGAAGCCGGGGCCGGCCAAAGCCCCCTCCCGCCTCGCCATCGTGGGACGCTATATCTTAACCCCCCGCATCTTCGAAATATTGAAGGAGACCAAACCCGGTAAAAACGGTGAGATACAACTCACTGATGCTCTTAATACGCTGCTCAAGCAGGAAAAACTCTACGCCGTCGAGCTTAAGGGCACGCGGTATGACGCCGGTACGCCTTTAGGCTGGCTCGAAGCTAACGTTGACCTCGCCCTCAAGCGGAAGGACATTAAGGCGGAATTTAAAAAGTATCTCAAAAAACTGCTCTAATTGAACTGCCTATTATTAACTCTTTTATTTAGTTAACCAAAATCCCCCAACCGGGAGAGAGCCAGCGAGAGGGGGCGCAACCCCCTCTCCATAAACTCCCCCTCTCCGAACCAATTATCCATGACTAAATTTGATGCTTTGTTCGGAGAGATGGCAAGGGGGTAAGGTTAAACGGATCAAAAACCAAACATGTCTCATTGACAGTTCATACCTTAGCCACTTACAATCATAGGTAAATAATTACCAGCTCTGGAGTTTTGCATGAATAGCGACGAATTGCGTTCTTCGTTTTTGAATTTCTATCAAGAAAAAGGGCATAAAGTCATTCCCAGTTCTTCGCTGGTACCTAAAGATGACCCAACTTTGTTGTTGACCAGCGCTGGTATGGTGCAGATTAAACCTTACTTTCTGGGTGAAGTGGTGCCTCCATCCAAACGGCTGGCTTCCTGTCAAAAATGTTTTCGCACCACCGATATTGAGTCCGTCGGTGATGATACTCACCTGACCTTCTTTGAAATGCTGGGTAACTTCAGCGTCGGGGATTACTTTAAAAAGGAGACTATTGCTTGGACTTACGAATTTATTACCAAGTATCTAAAAATACCGCCGGAACGTTTGTGGGTGACGATTTTTCTGGATGATGACGAAGCTTTCGGTCATTGGCGTCAGGTAGGCATCCCAGCCGAAAAGATACACCGTTTTGGTGAAGAACATAACTTCTGGGGACCGGTCGGTAATTCTGGACCCTGCGGGCCGGATAATGAGATTTTTTATGACCTTGGTGAGCAGGCGGGATGCGGTAAGCCCGATTGTAAACCCAACGACGGCTGCGGTCGCTTTATTGAAATCAGTACGCTGGTATTCATGCAATATAACCAGGATAAAGATGGACGGCGTACTCCGCTGCCTACCCCGAGTGTTGATACTGGTATGGGAGTTGAAAGGACCTCGGCTATTTTACAGGGCAAGGCTTCCGTTTACGAGACCGACCTGTATCTGCCTTTCATTGACTGTGTGTCCAGGTTGACTGGTAAAGAGTACGGCGCTAATCCTGGTGACGATAAAGCCCTACGTGTCGTCGCCGAGCACGGCCGCGCTTTAGCCTTTCTTATTGCCGACGGCGTCCAGCCGAATAAGGTGGGGCGGGGCTATGTCTTGAGGCGACTTTTAAGACGGGCTCAATATTTTAGCGAAACCTTATCACATGAAAAACCCTTACTTTTTGAAGTTGCTAAGCAAACTATTTCTCAGATGAAACACGTTTATCCAGAGTTAGAGCAGAACAAAGCTCACATTCTTAAGCTAATTGAATCAGAAGTAAAGAAATTCCAGAAGACACTTCTTGTTGGAAAAGGGATTTTATTCGGTACTTTCCTCAATTTTAGAGAAGAGTTAAGGGATTGTTTTACCAAGTTTGAAAAAGATATTATCGATGCGTTATCAAAACAAAACATTGAAGGGAAAAACAGTCTTGGCTCTGGGATTAGAGATGCAATTATTGATTTTCGTAGAGATAGCCCTACACTAAATCACATGTTGATAATTGGTGATAGAGACATTATTCGAAATACTTTAAAGGGT
>JBGOXC010000225.1:0-2720 GCA_041478935.1 Dehalococcoidia bacterium | reverse complement strand
CTTATTGATGCCGTTCCAGTCAGAATGTCGGCGTCAAAGGCTGAATACAAACTTGCAGCTCCTTCGCCAGGACATGATAACAACTATGTATACGGGAAGTTACTTGGCATTAGCGAGCGTGAAAGAGCGGAACTGAGGAAGAAAAGTGTTATCTAGATTGTTGACGGGCAGTGACACTGGCGATTAGAATAGCAGGAGCGAAAACATTTGGAGATAATTCTATGAAATATGTCTGGGCGCCATGGCGTATCGAATATATCCGCGCCGCAAAGCCGGCTGGGTGCATCTTATGTGATAAACCTAAAGAAAAGAAAGATAAGGAGAACTATATCCTCTATCGGGGTAAAAAGAACTTTATCATGCTCAACAGCTACCCCTATAATCCCGGCCACCTTTTAATAGCGCCTTATCGCCATACCGGCAATCTGGAAGAGCTTACCGAAGTAGAGCGGAATGAACATTACGAATTAGTAAGTCGTAGTATCACTGTGTTAAAAAAAGTGTTTAATCCCGCTGGATTTAATGTTGGAGCAAACCTCGGGAGGGTGGCTGGAGCCGGCATCGAGGACCATTTTCATAGTCATATCGTGCCGCGCTGGCAGGGGGACAATAACTTTATGCCGGTGCTTGGAGGAACTAAGGTAATTCCGCAAGCGCTGGCCGATACCTATAAGACACTCATCGGCAAGTTTTAATACTACAATTACGGCAATTTATTCTCGTTTTTCCGTACTGTTGCTTACTCGCTTATCGTCGACGGGCAGGGTGAAATAGCACCTGGTGCCGATGCCTTCCTTGCTTTCAATCCATATTTTACCACCATGTGCTTCAATAAGCCCTTTAGAAATAGATAAGCCGAGCCCAGCGCCGGCAGCCCCGGTTTTTTGCCCTTGCAAGGGATGGAACATCCTCTGGAACAGGTTGGGCAGGTCTTTTTCTGGTATACCAATGCCGTGGTCGATGACGGAAAAAAGCATCTCATTATCTACCGCTCGGACAGCCAGTGTTATTTCTGTGCCGGCATCGGAGTATTTTACGGCGTTATTGATGATATTCTCCAGCACCTGACGAATACGTTTATCGTCAATATTCATCATTGGTAATTTAGGTGGCAAATCTAGCTTAAAATTATAGGCAGGTGCCCTGACGCGGGCTTCACTAATAACAGTCTGGCAAAGATTGATAACATCGGTTGGCGCTTTTTTAATAGAAAGCATGCCGGTGCCCAGACGTGACATCTCAAGTAGTTGCTCGATGAGCTCTACCATGCGGTCGGTATTCTTATCGATTGTTTCCAGATACTCACGTTTTTCTTTGGTCGTGAGTCTTTTATCATAATCTATAAGCATTGTCGCGAAGCCTTTAATCCCGGCTAGTGGCGTACGTAGTTCATGGGAAACATTAGCTAAAAGCTCCGTACGTAGTCTATCGAGTTCTCGTAGATTGGCTGCTTCACGAGCCTCTGCTTCCATGAGTTTATACTCGGTAATATCATTAGTCATCGCCAGTACGCAGGGTTCGCCGTCGAACTCGATTGATACGGCGGAAAAGAGGAGCGTGCGGATATCGCCCGACTTGGTGCGGTGACGGTATTCTTGGTTTCTAACGTGTCCGGTTTCCATTAATTGACGAAGCATGTTTTTTCGGTCATCGGGATTAACCCATAATCTCATTTCTAAGGACTTATGGCCAATAGTTTCTTCGCGGGTGAATCCGAAAACACGAGGGAAGCTATCATTGATTTCCATGAAGGTGCCATCGGAAGTCTTGGTGATACTTAAAATGCCGGGACTGGAGTTGAAGGCTTTGGCGAACCTCTCTTCGGATTTGCGGAGGTCTTGTTCTATTTTTTTAAGATAGGTGATATCCGTAAAGGAGGAAACGATACATTTTTCCCCGCCAATGTCAGCTATTTCTGCGGACATTAACATTGTTATTTTTTCCCCAGATCGGGTACGCCACTCCAACTCCTCATTACTAATCCGCCCCTTTTCCCATAACCCTTTAGCCATCCTCGTTCGGAAGCCAGGGTCGTCCCAGATTTTCAGCTCATCCACGGTATGGCCGATTATCTCTTCTCTCGTATATCCAGTTAAACGGCATACATTATCGTTGACTTCGATGAATTTTCCCTCACCCATCGTGGCGATTATCAGTGCGTGAGGACTAGCGCGGAAAGCAATAGACAGCTTGTTCTCAGACTCTCTTAAGGCTTGCTCCATCTTCTTGAATTCTGTGATATCGGTGATGACAAGAAGCATATGCCTCTTGCCAGCGATATCGTAAGTCTCGGCGGAAAATAGACCCGTGCGGATTTCGCCCGACTTCATCTTCGACTTAATTTCTGCGTTGATAAGTCGGCCGGTCTTTTGTAGGCGATCATTCATCATTTTCAGTTCTTCGGGATTTACAAACAGGTTGAGGTCAACTTGGGTATGACCGATGACTTCTTCTTTTGTGTAACCAGTGAAATGGGAAAAACTCTCATTAATTTCAACGAATTTGTTCTCTTCGATGTTAACCAGGCAAACGGCATTGGGACTGGCACTGAAGGCTATGGAGAATTTTTCCTCTGAATCATGTAGAGCCTGTTCTATTTTCTTGGTTTTAGCAATTGCCGCGGAAAGTTCTTTGAGTTGTTGGTGGGCTGTGGTCAATTCGCTAATAAGCTGGTCTTTTGTTTTTTCAGAATCTCTCATATTATTCAATCTATTTTCACG
>JBGOXC010000098.1:0-5490 GCA_041478935.1 Dehalococcoidia bacterium | reverse complement strand
CCATTAAAAACAGCTGCCAGATGCAACGCTAAGCGGCTTTTACCGATACCAGTAGGACCAACGATAGCGACAATTCGCTTCATATTTCCTATTTGAGGCGTTTACTATCAGAGGCCTGTTTCACAATGCTGACAAAGTCATCAGCCTGCAGGCTTGCTCCGCCCAC
Organism: Dehalococcoidia bacterium; assembly: GCA_041478935.1. Lineage (GTDB taxonomy): Bacteria > Chloroflexota > Dehalococcoidia > Dehalococcoidales > RBG-16-60-22 > RBG-13-51-18. The sequence goes on along the minus strand of JBGOXC010000098.1, from coordinate 5,324 downwards.
CAGGGCGCCGTCAATCTCCGGCTGATTCATGAATTCCGCGATATTCACGGCACTGACGCTACCCCCATAAAGGATACGGACATTATCGGCAATATCATTACCATGTATACGGGAGATAAATCCACGTATAAAATTTATCGTCTTGTTAGCGTCATCGCCGGTAGCCGATTTACCGGTGCCGATAGCCCATATCGGCTCATAGGCAATGACTATTCCGCTAAGGAAATACAATTTATCGGAACAGGTGAAAATTTGCCGCCCCAGGACCTCCTGCGTTTGACCAGCTTCATTTTCTTCCGCGGTTTCACCGATACAGAGTATCGGTTTTAAGCCAGCAGTGATAGTCGCTTTTAATTTTTTATTAATAATTTCGTTGGTCTCGCCGATAATCTGGCGGCGCTCGGAGTGGCCGATAATAACGTACTCGCAAAGGTCAGCCAGCATCAAGGGTGAAATTTCGCCGGTATAAGCGCCTTTTTCTTCATAAAAAACGTTCTGGGCGCCCAGTTTAATACTGCTGCCCTTCAGGATAGCATGGGCGGGGACTAAGGAAACGAAAGGAGGGCATATTACCTTTTCCACGCCCTGTATTTTATTTAGCGGGGACTGCATTTTCTTAATCAAATTGACGGCATCTTTGACCGTGGTATTCATCTTCCAGTTGCCAGCAACTAAAGGCAAGCGTGACATATCATAATCTCCTATGTTCCGAACTTGATAAGTTTCCGGGCGTTTGCCATCGCCAGAGGCATAATATCCGTAGCGTGAATCCTGCCTAGGCCGCCAGTTATGAAAGCCTTTTCGGAGAATTCTGTAACCCCATCGGTACGGCAGTATTTAGAACATATCACCACCGGCACGGGATGCCAGCTATGCCCGCTGTATACTGCCGGCGTGGAATGGTCGCCTGTAATAACCAGGACATCCGGATTAAGGCCGGTTATCGCGGGCAAGGCGGCATCGATTTGCTCCAGCAGCTTTACTTTCCTATTAAAATCGCCGTCTTCACCAGCTGTATCGGTCCGTTTTATATGAAAGAAAAAGAAGTCGAATTTCTTATAATTATCCCGCAGGGTTTTTGTTTTATCTTCCAGCGTCACGTCCGTCTTAGCAATTTCCATACCTACCAGCCGCGCGATGCCACGATACATTGGGTACGAAGCAACCCCCAGCGGGTTTAGCTTATATATTTCCTGCATGGTCGGCAGTTGCGGTCTCTTAGCAAATCCGCGTAATAAAATCATGTTGGCGGGGTATTGACTGGAAAGAATAGCTTTGGCTTTACCGATAAATTTATTAATGACAGCCGCTGCCTTCCCAGCTGATGGGTGTTTGGCTTTGACTTCCAGCGGGGCAACGCCCGTCCTCGAAGGGTCAGATTCGCTTAGCTCCGTCCGCAGGTCTTTGCCGTGGAATACAGCCAGAAAACGGTGTTCCCTTACCGGATATATCTTTATGTCAACCCCATCTATCGATATACTATCGAGCAGCTTACATAGCTCGGCACACTTTTCATCAGATATACGCCCTGCCCGCCGGTCGGTAATGATACCTTTGTTATCGACAGTACAAAAATTGCCACGGGCAGCCACATCATCTGGCCCGAGCTCAACATCAATGCCTAGAGCTTCCAGAGCGCCCCGCCCTATTTTATTATTTACAGGGTCGTAGCCGAACAATGCCAGGTGCCCCGGACCGCTGCCAGACGTAATGCCCGGGGCAATGGGGTCAGCCAGCCCACAGATGCCCTTAGCCGCAATAGCGTCGAGGTTGGGAATGCGGGCAGTCTCCAGCTCCGTCTTGCCGGTTTTGGGGTCGGGCAAGCCGCCCAGCCCATCCAGCACCAGCATCACTATCTTTTCCGGCGAGGTTATGGATATTTCTTTAATCAGTTCTAGTTTCATATTCTCCAATCCCTATATTTTATCACGTAATGCAACTACGCCGGGTAAAGCCTCACCGCCTAGAAACTCTAGAGAGGCACCGCCGCCGGTAGAAACGAAGGTTATTTTATCTGCCAGACCCAGCGCCGCGAGCGTTTCGGCCGTGGAGCCGCCGCCTACGATGGTCTTTGCTTTAAGCCGTGGCAGCAGTTTCGCCAGCGTTTGCGTCCCTTTAGCAAATTGGGGTATCTCGGCGATGCCCATCGTGCCATTCCACAAGACCGTTCGACTCATTTTCAGTTCCTTTTGGAACGCGTCGATAGTTTTAGGACCAATATCGACGATTATGTGGTCGGACGGTATAGCATCTACCCCAACGACCTTGCCGGGAGCGCTGCCATCGATTTTATCCGCCACCAGCACATCCAGTGGCAGAAGGATATTGACTTTTTTTCTGGCTGCCTCTTTAAATAACTCACCGGCAATATTGATAATATCGGTTTCCACGGGAGAAGCGCCGACATCATAGGACTTGGCTTTTAAAAACGTCGCCGCCATACCGCCGCCGATAAGCAAATTATCCACCTTACCCATTATATTATTCAACATAGCGACTTTATCGGTGACCTTATCGCCGCCGAAAAGGGCGGTAAAGGGGTGGGCGGGATTCTCTAAAAGTCCACCGAGGGTATTGATTTCTTTTTCCATCAAAAAGCCGGCCACGGCTGGCAGGTAATGGGCAATACCGGATATCGAGGCGTGGGCGCGATGGGCGGTGCCAAAAGCGTCATTAACGTATACATCGCCCAAGCTTGCCAGAGCCTTGGCGAAGTTTTCATCGCCTTTTTCTTCTTCAGGATGAAAGCGCAGATTCTCCAGCAGCAGCACGTCACCCGGCTTAAGCGCCGCCACGGCTTTTGCAGCCGTGGGGCCGATGCAGTCGTCAGCCGTGGCCACAGGCTTACGTAGAATTTCAGCAAGGCGCCTAGCGGCCGGGGCCAGCTGCATATCTTCAACAACCTTACCCTTGGGACGACCGAAGTGGGAAAGCAGGATAATCTTGGCTTTTTGCTCGATAAGATATTTAATGGTCGGTAAAACGGCGCGAATACGGCTGTCATCGGTTATCGCACCTGTATTGATGTCTATCGGCACATTAAAGTCAACCCGGACCAGCACTCGCTTGCCGGCAACCTCAATGTCCCGGATGGTCATCTTGTTCATGGCGCGCAACTCCTGAAAAACCAAGTTCCTAAAATAAAATATCAGGCGCCAACCCGGCTAACCTGATACTCACCACCACTTCTAACACAGGCGGCGTTAGCTTTCTGTGTTATTATACAGATTATAAATTTTCGTATCAAGCGAAAGCTATCCACCTTCCCTACTAAGTAGTTGTTAGCTTCATTTTTTCGCTCTTAATGGTAAACCCGCTGCCGAGCCGGATAACATCTCCATGACTTGTCGGGCAATACCGTCGGCGTCTATTCCGTATTTGGCACGCAGAATAGCCTGGGTGCCGTGCTCGACGAACTCATCTGGGATACCGATATTCTTGATGATGACATCATTCTTGCCAGATTCCTGCAACAGCCGATTTACACCGCTGCCGAAGCCGCCAGTCAGCACATTTTCCTCAACGGTAACGATATTTTTAATTCGACCGGCAAGGTCGGTAATGAGCTCTTTATCCAGCGGTTTAGCGAAGCGGGCATTGACCACTGTCGCCTCGATACCCTGCGTGGCAAGTTTATGAGCCGCTTCCAGCGAAGGGGTAACTGTCACACCTAAAGCAAGAATCACCACATCCTCGCCGTATCTAATTACTTCGCCTTTGCCGATGGGAATTTCATGTAGGGTATTATCCATTGGCACGCCAAGACCATGACTCCGGGGATAGCGTACCGCCATCGGGCGCCTTGCTTTAACCGCCGTGTAGAGCAGGTGCTGCAGCTCATTTTCGTCTTTAGGTGACGCGACGATGATATTGGGTATCAGGGTGAGATAGGAAATATCGAACGTACCCTGGTGGGTTTTGCCGTCATCGCCAACAATCCCCCCGCGGTCGATGGCAAAGACCACCGGCAGGTTTTGGAGGCAAACATCATGGATTATCTGGTCGAAGGCTCGCTGTAAAAAGGTCGAGTAAATCGCCACGACCGGCAGATAGCCCTGCGTTGCCAGCCCGGCGGCAAAGGTAACAGCATGCTGCTCACAAATGCCAACATCAAAGACGCGGTCGGGGAATTCAGTGGCCACATCATTCAAACAATTTCCTTCCGGCATAGCTGGCGTTATTACCACCAATTTAGGCTCTTCGCGTGCCATACGGAGCATCGTCTGGGCGAATATTTCACTATAAGTCGGCGCTTTGCTCTCGCTGGTGTCCTTGGCTGATACACCGTGGAAATAGACAGCGTTATTTTCTGCCGCTGAATGACCCTTGCCCTTGGTCGTGATCACATGGATAAGCGTCGGCTTTTTACTCTCTTCCTTTACCTGTGTAAGAACGCGCTCCAGTTCATGAATATTATGTCCGTCAACCGGCCCGATATAAGTAAAACCGAGCGCTTCCCACAGCGGAGTCGGCATAAAGAGACCCTTCATTCTATCAATTAAGTCCCTTGCCCACTTCCAAAAGTTTCTGCCGAAAGGCAGTGAAGTGATTACCTTTTTACTGCCTCTCTCTGCAGTGCGTAAACGCCGGTCAAGTCGTACCTTACTCAACAGCCTGGCCAGGGCGCCCACCGTCGGCGCAATGGACATGCCGTTATCGTTAAGGATGACGATAAGTCGCTTCTCCAGGTGACCGGCATGGTTTAACGCCTCATAAGCCATCCCGGCGGTAATAGCGCCATCGCCGATAACCGCTACCACATCGTATTTTTCGCCGGCAAGGTCACGGGCGGTAGCCATACCCAGGGCGGCGGAAATTGAGGTGCTGGCGTGTCCGGCGCCAAAGGGGTCATGTTGGCTTTCTTCGCGGGTAGTGAATCCGGAAAGCCCGCCGTATTGACGCAGTGTTTTAAATTCCTTACGACGGCCGGTCAGGAGCTTATGTGAGTAACTCTGATGGCCAACGTCCCAGATTATCTTGTCTTTAGGACTATCGAATACTCGATGGATGGCAATCGTTAGCTCGACCACGCCGAGGTTGGAAGCTAAATGGCCGCCATTAGTGGTTACCGTGGTGACGATTTCCTGTCTTAATTCGGCAGCCAGTTTTTCCAGCGTCGCCGGCGGTAATTTCTTCAAATCAGCGGGGCTATTAATAATATCCAGCAGTTTTGGCATGTTTTGTTCACTTGCCAGAGGGTGGCATCCTATATAAATACTAACAACGGCAACGAATCATTGTCAAGCATTTAGCTTGACGCTGCCGCTTGGCTTTTGTTACACTCACAACGTGACCGGTATCGAGCATTGGTTTCTCGACATCAT
>JBGOXC010000215.1:0-2872 GCA_041478935.1 Dehalococcoidia bacterium | reverse complement strand
TCTTTGGTTAGTATTTTTTCAGATAATGTTAAAACATTATATGCTTTTACTAAGTTGTGACCGTAATTAGTTTTTACATCTTTCTGAGTCATATTCTTTAGAAGTCTTGCCTTTATCTCAAGTTCTATTGCTCTACAGAGTAGAAAATATGGTACTGGGGAAAATTCATTAGTAGTCGGAGGCTTAAAATCCCTACGACATTTCAAGTAGTGAGTCGCCCACATGTGAAAGCCTTCTGGTGATAAATTGAGGTACAAAGTTCCAGGTGTAATCTCTATGTTCATATATTTTCCTTCTAAGAACGTTTACACATGCAGTTCTATAATATCTCCGTCCTGTAAAACGTGGTCGCGTTTGACCATGATGCCGTCGAACTTGCCGGAACCCCAAATGCGGGCGAACTTCATACGCTGGGCGAAGGACTTATGAATAGACATAGCCGCCATCTCCAGCGTGCTGTTCTTCTCCAAAACAATGGGGTCGGTCATATCCGGCTTGGCGCCGGGGGTTTTGGTATAAACGCGGATAACGTCCAGCATCTCAAAGATTCTTTTCTTAAGCTCGTCCAGGTTGCCGATGGCAGTGATGGCAATGGTGGGCAGCGTGCCGCCGTACATCTCCTTTATATCTTGGTAATTATGGCCATCCGGGTCGAGGTCAGCCTTATTGCCGACCATGAGCGTTTTTTTATAGTTCATCACGGACTCTTCGTCGTTTTCCGACTCCGGGGTTTTGCCCAGTCCTATATTCTTCTCCTTCAACACGGTTATCAGGGCATCCGCCTGCGTTAAAGCGTCCTGGCTTAAATCCACAACGATTAAAATGGCATCTGCCCTTCTGATGATATTGAGCAGCCACCATTCCGGTGATTGTTCGCCGAAGGGCGGGGTATCGATAAGCTGAATCTGGACGTTCTCAAAATGCATCATGCCGGGAGTAGCAGCCTGGGTGGTATAGGGATAGGCGGCAACCGTCGGTTTGGCGTTGGTAATAGCCGCCACGATTTGGGACTTGCCACTGTTGGGCGGACCGATGACTGCTATCTGGGCGGCGCCAGCTTTTTCAATTTTCGTGGTCGAGTGTTGGGTAGCCGCTTTTTTATCCATGGACTTGGAAAGGTTGGCGATTTTCGTGCGCAGTTCGGCGCGTAGATGGTCGGTGCCCTTATGCTTGGGCATGACCGCCAGCATCTCCTCCAACCAGGTGATTCTTTCCTGGGTGGTTTTAGCGGCGCGGTAATTCTTCTCCGCCTCAAGGTATTGTGGCGTAAGATTAGCCGGCATGACTAGAGATACTCCTTTATTTTCTTAGCTTGCGCGGACGATACGCCTGCCGCAGCCACTAGCTCATCAATAGAAGCTTCCCTGATACGCTGGACGGACCCGAACTGGCGCAGCAGGGCGCTCTTACGCCGGGGACCAATGCCCGGGATACCGTCCATGACGGAAGCGAAGGACTTTTTACGGTGCAGACTGGAAAAATAGCTGATGGCGAAGCGATGGGCTTCGTCGCGTAAGCGCTGGAGGAGCTGCAGCCCGGCGGAAGACCGAGGTAAAACAATGGGCTTGGCTCTCTTAGGGAGAAAAATTTCTTCGTGTTCTTTAGCCAGACTAGCTAAAGGTACGGTCACTTTCAGCTCTTCGAATACAGCGCGGGCTGCGTTAAGCTGTCCCTTGCCCCCATCGATTAAAACAAGGTCAGGTAAAATACTCCAGGCGTCTCCGGCAGCTTCGCCGCGCTTAAAACGACGCCGCAACACCTCCTGCAGCATGGCGTAGTCGTTAGCGCCCTCAACCGTCTTAATTTTAAAGCGCCGGTAATGGGCAGTCTTCGGCTTGCCCTTTTCAAAGACCACCATACTCCCCACCGCTGATGTGCCCTGGATATTAGAGATATCGTAGGCTTCCATGCGCAGGGGCGGAACTGGTAGTTTAAGCTCCGTTTCTAGCTCATCTAAGGCAGCGTCCAGCGATTTGCCGGAGGTAATTTCTTTTATCTTTATCTGCTCCAGCCCCTGGCGGGCGTTTTCTGCCGCGATGTCGATAAGCTGCTTTTTCACGCCGCGGCGGGGCACCTCAATATCAACCGCCCCTCCCCTTTTCGCTTTAAGCCATTCACGGATAACCTCTTTATCTTCCACCTGGTATTGGATGAGCAGTAATGGAGGTATCTGGGGAGAGGACGAATAATACTGTTGTATAAAGCCAGCCATAATCTTTGGCGGCTCTTCCTGCCGGGCACCCTGCATTAAAAATCCCTCGCGCCCCGTCAGCTTGTTTTCCCGCACGAAAAACACCTGCACATAAGCTTGGTCGCCTTCCTGGACGAAAGCGATAACATCCTCTTCGCCACGGATAACGGCAGCGACCTTTTCTCCCTCGATAACCTGGTGCATCGATTCTATCTGGTCGCGGATACGGGCGGCGTTTTCATAGTCCATCGCCTCGGAGGCGCGGTTCATTTTCTCCTGAAGCTCTTTAATGACATTATCCCGCTTGCCCTCTAGGAAGAGGGTGACTTCTTTAATCACCTGGGCGTAGTCCTCTGGACGCACATTGCCGGTGCAGGGGGCAAGGCAGTGGCCAAGATGATATTCCAGGCAGGGTCGGGAGATTTTGCCGTTGATGTCTTTGCTGCAAAAGCGCAGGGGGAAGAGGCGCTTTAATATACGAAGGGTCTGCCGCACCGAGGCGGAATTGGAAAAAGGCCCGAAGTAACGTCCCCCGTCCTGCTCAAAGCGGCGGGTGACGTATACCCGCGGCCATTTTTCTTTTACATCTATTTTCAAGTATGGGAAGCTCTTATCATCCTTGAGCATCACATTATAGTGCGGGCGATACTGTTTAATAAAATTAAGCTCCATGATGAGAGC
>JBGOXC010000126.1:0-4661 GCA_041478935.1 Dehalococcoidia bacterium | reverse complement strand
GCCAGCCAGCCTCCGGCAATGATTAATGCAACGATGACAATAATCCCTATGCCGCTAAAGAAAATAATGCGCTGCCGTCGCTGCTGTTTCTGATGCCGCGATAGCTGGCGGCGTGTCATTTCATGTGGAGCTTTTTCGATAATATTTTTCTTAGACAAGGCAGTACCTCTTCCTTATATATTTAATTAACTTACTGAATACTCTATATTTATAATGCATTAGCAACTTCTTTTCAAATCTCGCTGCGAATTGACTGACCTTTTATTTCTTCCAGATTACGTGGCATTGCCACTTTGGTGAACTCTGGGGAAAATCAGAGCGGAAATGAGCGCCCCGACTTTCTTCACGGATATAGGCTGCTTCCGTTAATAGCCGGCCAGTCAATATCAGGTTGCTTAACTCGTGAGAAGGCTGGTCGGTGGGCTTAGGTAGCGAACTCTGCCAGCCTGCCAGTATTCCCGCTGCCTGATTCAGGCCGTCTTTATCCCGTATTATTCCAACTTTATCCCAGTGCAGCTGTTGCAACAGCGTCAGGTTTGGCGCTGGTAGCACTTTAGGTATCGGTCTCTGACTAAGCGATACATATATATCCTTCACCAGTACATTTTTCACAGCCTTTTCTTTGGCTTTAGTTTTTGTCCTCTCTATTATCCTCTTGCTGAACACAATCGCCTCCAGCAGTGAGTTGGAGGCTAAACGGTTGGCTCCGTGAACACCGGTACAGGCTACCTCGCCAGTAGCAAATAATCCGTTGATATTCGTCTCCCCCCAGCTGTTAGTCTTGACGCCGCCAATCATATAATGGGCTGCGGGCGCTACGGGGATTTGTGTTTTAGTGATATCCAGGCCTCGGTCCAGACAAAAACGATAGATATGAGGGAAACGCGTGGTAATCAGCGGCGGCGGTAAATGGGTGACATCAAGATACACCCGGTCCGATTCTGTCTTCTTCATCTCGTTTAAGATGCTTCGGGCAACAATGTCCCGGGGGGCTAATTCGGCCTTTTCATGATATTCGGGCATAAAACGTACGCCCTGGGCGTTACGCAGTAACCCACCTTCTCCTCGTACCGCCTCCGAGATGAGAAACGGCGGCACGCCGGGCATGCGTAGCGCGGTGGGATGAAACTGGAAAAACTCCATGTCTACAATCTCTGCGCCGGCATTAAAGGCAAGTGAAATGCCGTCACCAGTAGCAATATTTGAGTTAGTATTATATCTAAATAGCTGGCCGGCGCCGCCGGTAGCCAGAATAAGATTCCGACATTTAAAATCCTCTACCGTGCCGGTGCGGCAATCAATAGCCCTGATGCCGGATACTTTCTTCTTGTCCACGAAGATTTCTATAGCCAGGAAGTTCTCCAGCACTTGAATTCTTGAGTCCCTTACCTTTTTACTTAAAGCCAATTCAATTCGTTCACCGGTAGCATCACCCCCGGCATGAAGGATGCGGGGTACGCTGTGGGCGGCTTCCATCGTTAGAGCAATCTCGCCATCGATGGTATCGAACGGTACGCGGTAATAAACGAGGTCGGCAATGCGGGCTGGGGCTTCTCTTGCCAGTATATTCACGGCTTCTTCGTTGCAAAGGCCAGCGCCGGCATTGAGTGTATCCTGCACATGCAGCTCCGGCGAATCGTTCTTGCTGATAGCCGCCGCAATACCGCCCTGGGCATGCTTGGTGTTGCAGTCGTCAATGCTGCCCTTGGTGATAACCAGCACACTGCCCTGCTCGCTGGCCAAAAGGGCGGTATACAGTCCGCCGATACCACTCCCCACGACAATGTAGTCATATTGGTTCATTTTCATTTATCCCCTATCCGGTCGCGCCAGATAAAACCTCTAAAGTTATATTTTACTATGTAAAGTACTATCAGGGAAAGGGTTAGGGGTTTTTTAATAGATAAGTCCTTCCCGTTAAGAAAGGACTTGGTTAGTGCCGAGGCGGGGATTTGAACCCCGACGAGCTTACGCTCACCACCCCCTCAAGATGGCGTGTCTACCAGATTCCACCACCTCGGCATGGCAAAAAAAATGGCAGGGGTGGCAGGGCTCGAACCCACGACCGGCGGTTTTGGAGACCGCTGCTCTACCAACTGAGCTACACCCCTGTGCTAAAGAAAATTATAGTTTATTATAGCATGGGAGCGCAAGGGTATTAATATGTAAAAGTATTGTCACTTTCTTCTATTTCTGCTATAATAAACAAAACACCCTAAAAGGAGTCAACTTTGAACCTTTAAGCCAGTCCCGTGAGGCCGGCAAGGGGAATCAACCGGATACACGCATCTTTGACCTCTTGCCGCAGAAAGCAAGAGGTCTTTTTATGTCAGAAAAAATAGTTATGACCGGGGAGGATATCCGCCGCACCCTAGCCCGCATCGCCCATGAAATTATCGAGCGCAATAAAGTTATAGAACAGCTGCTGCTGGTGGGCTTACATACCCGTGGCGTGCCGCTGGCAAAACGTCTGGCAGAAAACATTGAACTGTACGAGAAATCCAGGCTAACCGTCGGGTCGCTGGACTTCAGCCTTTATCGCGACGACCTAAATAATTCGGTAGTTAAAAAAGTCCAGCGTACGGACATCCCTTCCGACATTACCAATAAATCCGTGGTGCTCGTCGATGATGTTCTTTATACCGGCCGCAGCGTCCGCGCCGCCATGGATGCCCTTATCGACCTGGGACGCCCCCGCTCTATCCAGCTAGCGGTGCTCATCGACCGGGGGCACCGCGAGATGCCGATACGCGCCGACTATGTGGGTAAAAATCTCCCCAGCGCCCGCCACGAAGAAATCAAGGTACATCTTACAGAGACTGATGGATGCGACGAAGTGGCAATCGTCAACCTTAACGAAAAAAAGATAGAGGTCCCGGAAAAAATGGGGAAGGAGAAGCTGCCATGAATCTAAAAAATAGAAACCTGGTGACTATCGACGATCTCTCCAACGGTGAAATGCTTGGTTTGTTTTCTCTAGCTAACGAGATGTCCGCCAACATGACCGGACAGCTCGATGTGTGCCGCGGAAAGATAATGGCTTGCCTTTTCTTCGAACCGAGCACCCGCACGAGATTATCCTTCGAAGCCGCGATGCACCGCCTCGGCGGGAGCGTCATAACCGCTTCGGACGTCGGCGCCAGCTCGCTGGCAAAGGGCGAAAGCATCTCGGACACTGCAAAAATTGTCGGCAGCTACGCCGACATTATCGTCATCCGCCACCCCTGGGAGGGGGCAGCCAAAGTGGTGGCGGATTACGCCGGTATACCGGTGATCAACGCCGGCGACGGCGGACATCAGCACCCCACCCAAACCCTCCTCGACCTTTATACAATCATCAAAGAACGCCAGAATATTAAAGGACTTAAAATAGCCCTCTGGGGTGATTTAAAATACGGCCGCACCACCCACTCCCTGATTTTCGCCCTCGCCAGGTTCGGGGCGGATATCCTCTTCTGTCCCATCCCCGGGCTCGAGGTGCCGGAACATGTTCTCAACAAACTGGTGAACGAATACGGCGGAGAAGTTGAAAGACTGAAAGGTTCGCCCGACACCGAAAACGAAAATCTCTTCCCGATAGACGCCTTTTATACCACGCCAAACAGCCCTCACCAGCTGGCGATGATGCCGGATTTAAGCGTGCAGGTTGAGCTAAAGGGCGGCGTCGATGCGCTTTACGTCACCCGCCCGCAGCGGGAGCGGTTCACGGATAAAGAACAGGGGCAGAATTTAAAATCGAAATACCCGGTAGTGAACAAAAAATTACTTCAGGATAAAGTCTTCCGTAAAACACTGGTCATGCACCCCCTGCCGCGCGTTGATGAGCTGGCATATGATATCGACGCCGATGAGCGGAGCATGTACTTTAAACAGGCAGCGCGCGGTGTGCCGGTAAGGATGGCGCTGCTGGCGGCTTTGCTCGGCGCAAAAGATATCGACGTTCTTGAAGTGGAATCGCCGCAGCCAATCGCTTACCCCATTTATCAGCAAGAGCCAAGGCCGACCTGTCCCAATCCTAGGTGCGTCTCAATTCAATCAACCGAAACGAAGTACTTAAAGTCGGAGTATAAGATAGTGAACACAAATCCCCTAACGCTGCGCTGCGTCTACTGCGAGCATGGCTTTGAGCCGAAGTTCGTGGCCAGCACGGACTGGCACGAGCATAAACTGGACACTAAGAAATACCATAGCGCGGATAGTCATTGGGCTAAATTCATTCATCCTGAAAATCTGATTGTCTTTAACACTGAGGAAGAGGCGCAGTCTCATGGTTTTAAGCCGAGCTACTTCACGGGAGGGCACCACTAGAAAATGCCGGACTCACTGCTCATCCGCGAGGGGCGGATTATCGATCCAAGCCAAGATATAGATAAAAACGCCGACTTACTAATTAAAGACGGAAAAATTCTCTGGCTTGGCGAAGGCAAACCGCCCGAAGATGATTACGCTGTTCTTGACGCCAAAGAACTAATCGTCTGCCCGGGATTTATCGACCTTCACTGTCATTTACGCCAGCCGGGCTATGAAGAGAAGGAAACCATCGCCTCCGGCACCTGGGCGGCGGCGCGGGGCGGCTTTACCACCGTCTGCTGCATGCCCAATACCAACCCGCCGCTGGATAACGGCGACATGCTGAACTACGTTAGAACTGTCGCGGCGCG
>JBGOXC010000153.1:0-4028 GCA_041478935.1 Dehalococcoidia bacterium | reverse complement strand
GTTATAAATGATATCCGCTATCTCGGTGGTCATGCGCTCCTGCACCTGCGGCCGGCGGGCGATTGTCTCTACCACTCTCGCCAGTTTGCTGATGCCCACGATACGCCCCTCTTTGTTGGGGATATAGCCTACGTGGGCGACGCCGTAAAACGGCAGTAGGTGATGCTCGCACATGGAGTAAAACGGTATATCTTTAACGATCACCATCTCACGGTGTCCCAGCTCGAAATCTATCCCGAGGTCGGCTTTAGCGTCTTTGCCGAACCCGTGGAAAAGCTCGGCATACATTTCTGCCACGCGCCGGGGCGTGTTCTTAATGCCCTCGCGGGCAGGGTTTTCGCCAATAGCCTCCAGAATTTCTTTGACAGCTTTTTTTATCTTAGCATCATCAATCATGTTCCACCTCCTTTTATCTCCCCCACCCCAACGCCTTTTCCATGGTTACAATATCAGCGGGAAGTTCCATTATCTTCGGAGTTTTCTTTAATGCGGTCTCGGTATCCTTAAGTCCGTTGCCGGTAACCACGCAGACGATGACTTTGCCAGCAAATTTTTTACCTTTACTCGTGAGCTTGATTAAACCTGCTAGCGGCGCCGCCGAAGCCGGCTCCCCGAAGACCCCCGCCTCGGACGCCATGATGTGCTGGGCACTTAAGATTTCATCGTCACTGACCATATCAATAATGCCGCCGGACTCATCGCGGGCGGTCACGGCTTTTTCCCAGCTGGCGGGATTGCCGATGCGGATGGCAGTAGCCACCGTCTCCGGTTTTTCGATGGCATGACCGCGGACAATGGGCGCCGCGCCCTCTGCCTGGAAGCCGTACATCTTCGGCTTCTTGGTTGCTTTACCCGCTTTATAATATTCCTTAAAACCCTTCCAGTAAGCGGTGATGTTGCCAGCGTTACCTACTGGCAAAAAGAGATAATCCGGCGCGTCGCCTAAGGAATCGATAATTTCAAAAGCGGCCGTCTTCTGTCCCTCAATGCGGTAGGGATTGAGCGAATTAACCAGCGTTACTGGATTTCGCTCGCTTAATTTACGCACGATTTCCAGCGCTTTATCGAAGTTGCCGTCAATGGCGATAATCTTCGCCCCGTAGACAATCGCCTGGGCAAGCTTACCTATGGCGATTTTACCGCCGGGGATAACAATGATACATTCCAGTCCCCAGTAAGCGGCGAAAGCCGCCGCCGAGGCGCTCGTGTTCCCCGTCGAGGCGCAGATAATCGCTTTACTGCCCGCCTCCACCGCCTTGGCGATAGCCATCACCATACCCCTGTCTTTAAAAGAGCCGGTCGGGTGGCATCCCTCCAGCTTGAAATATAGTTCTTTACATCCGTACTTTTTCGCCAGCCAATCGCACCTAACCAGCGGCGTATCCCCTTCACCAATGGTAAACATAGGGGTCTTTTTGGTGATAGGGAGGTATTTTTTATACTGGTAAAGGACTCCCTTTTTCACGATTAACTTCCTTCTATATTTTCCACGCGGATAAAGTTGCTGATTTCTTTCACCATTTCCAGTTTCTGTAACTCGCGGAGGGCTTTTTGCATGGCTTTTTCTTGAGCCGGGTGCGTCATAATCACAATTTCTGCCGTCTTGGTTGCCTCGTCAGATTCCGGTTGTATCGCCGAGGCAATGCTTATTTTGTTATTGCCAAATACAGTGGCAATCCGCGCCAGCACGCCAGGCCGGTCCTGCGCCGCCAGCCGGATATAATACTGGGTCTCGATATCGTCCATCGGCTTGATTTTTTTACCGGATATTTCTTTCCAGGTGGAGATGCTGCCGATACCAAGCACGATCTTACGCGCTGATGCTACCGTATCCGCGATAACGGCACTGGAGGTAGGTTTGGCGCCGGCGCCCTCGCCGACGAATAATACTTTACCCACTAGATCGCCTTCGACGTGGACCGCGTTATAGACGCCATCCACTTTTGCTAGAAACGAATCCTGCGGGATGAAGACCGGGTGTACCCTGGCTTCGATGGTGTTGTTTGCCTGCTTGGCTATTGCCAAGAGTTTGATGGTAAAGCCCAGTTCCTGCGCGTAACGGAAGTCGCGGTTAGTCAAGCGTGAAATCCCTTCGCGGTAGATATCCTGCGGCCTCACTTTGGTCTGAAAAGCCAGCGAAGCTAAAATAGCCAATTTATAGTTAGCGTCGATGCCTTCAATATCATTTTCCGGCTTGGCTTCAGCATACCCTAGTTGTTGCGCTTTTTTTAAGGCTGAAGAAAAATCCATGCCTTCCTTAGCCATCATCGTGAGGATATAGTTCGTCGTCCCGTTGATGATGGCAAAGATGGCGCTGATATTATTAGCCACCAAATCATGTTTGAATGGAGCGATAAGCGGGATGCCGCCGCCAACACTGGCTTCGTATTGTAGCCCAACACCGTGTTGATGCGCCAGTGCCAGTAACTCAATACCGTGCTTGGCGATGACTTCCTTATTGGAGGTAATGACGTGTTTGCCGCTGGAAAGAGCTTTTTTCAAGTAGTCGAGCGCCGGCTTTTCGCCGCCAATGGCTTCAATAACAATATCAATATCAGGCTCATTGAAAAACTCATCATCACTTGTAGTAAAGAGCTGGGCGGGCATCTTTTTTGCCTGCGGACGCGTTAAATCCTCCGGTAAGACTTTAATCTTCCGCAAGATTAAAGGGCAGCCGACCATTTTTGCCAGTGCATCCGCTTTTTCCGTCAGCACTGTGGCAACCTGGCCAGCAACTACACCGAAGCCTAACAGCCCGATCCCAATACTCTTTTTCATGTTTATCCCGTTGTAAGTTCGCTGATTGCCCGTTGTATTGCAAAATCCATCAAATTTTGAGTCATGTCACTTACTACATACGCTGAGGCCGCACTATTGATTTCAGTTATCCAAGCGTTGTATAAATCGTCGATGAGTGTATTTTGATCTTCCGTAGTTAGTGCTTTATTGTTATCTTTATCTTCCACCCACACCACCCATACTCCACCCTTGGAATAAATCTCTTTATCCTGCAGTGGTTCACTCCATTGGCCTAATGGTGACTCGGGGTTAAATGCATATCCGTTAAAAACAGTGGAAACATTATCAGTTGAATAAATCAAGCCCAATTCACCCTGTTGTGTTAAAGAAATATTGTATTGCGAAAGATTAGCGGCGATAGGACCAAGCTCTTCTCCCGCCAGTAACCTTGCTCTGACGGCTAACGCTTCATCTTCACTCTTTAAAAGAAGCGCCGATACATTTGCCGATATATCATCTGGTCTTTCGTTTACCCTGATTAGCCAGTAGCCGAGTTTCTTGAATGATGTATTATCCGATAGCGATTCACTTATATCTCCAGCTTTAATACCCTCTCGAGATAAATAATCAAAGGGAATAATAGAAAACAACTTATCTTTAAAGAGGCTGATGGGGTGCCAGCCATAATCACCTTTGTTGTCTTGTGATGCCGTGTCGACGGCGTATTGTTCGACCAGCTGGGTGAAGTTAGCGCCGCTTAATATTTGTTGCCTGACCAATTCGGCTATGGTATCGCTCTCTACCATCATCGCTTTTACTAGTAGTTGTACATTTGATGAAGGTACTTGAGGTCCAAAATACGAGTCTTTCATTTTGCTCGATAATAAAGCGCCTCTAGCAAGTTCCAAAAAGGCATCGTTAATGGTAAGACCAGTACCCACTAGATATTGCTCAGCTTCTTCATCACTAACGGTAATACCTAGTTTTTCCGCCTCAATTCGTATTATTTCATTCTGCTTTATCTGGTCTAATATGTTGTTGGCCATACTCGACAGATTTTCTGCACCCTGACTCTTACCATAAATGACTAACGTATCGATAAAATATTGGTTGCTAAACTTAGTGTCATATACCTGTAGTATTGTGGCATGAAGTGGCAAATACTCTCCGGCCAGCCAGCCTCCGGCAATGATTAATGCAACGATGACAATAATCCCTATGCCGCTAAAGAAAATAATGCGCTGCCGTCGCTGCTGTTTCTGATGCCGCGATAGCTGGCGGCGTGTCAT
>JBGOXC010000116.1:0-5031 GCA_041478935.1 Dehalococcoidia bacterium | reverse complement strand
GTGGAAGACGGCACGGTCATCCTTATCGGCGCCACCACAGAAAATCCATCCTTCGAGGTAACGTCGCCATTACTTTCAAGAACGCGTGTCCTGCCGCTCAAACCGCTGACCGAAGAGGAATTAAGGGTACTCATTTCGCGGGCGGCGACGGATAAATTACTAGGCTTGGGCGACCTGAATGTCGAATTATCCGATGAAGCCATGGACCACCTTATAAAAATGTCCAACAGCGATGCGCGCATGGCACTCAATACACTGGAAATCGCCGCCTTGAGCACGCCGGCTGATGACACGGGCAAGCGTATCATAAGACTGGAAACTATCGAGGACGCTTTTCAAAAACGGGCGGTACTGTACGACCGCGCGGGGGAACAGCACTACAACCTTATCTCGGCGTTGCATAAATCCATGCGCGATTCCGACCCGGACGCCTCAATTTACTGGCTGGCGATGATGCTGGAGGCAGGTGAAGACCCGCTATACATCGCCCGGCGTATGGTTCGTTTCGCTTCGGAGGATATCGGCATGGCAGACCCGCAGGCACTGGTAGTAGCGATGGCGGCGCAGCAAGCGGTGCACTTCATCGGTATGCCGGAGGGTAACCTGGCGCTGACCGAGGCGGCGGTCTACTTGGCGACGGCACCCAAAAGCAACTCGCTTTACGCAGCTTATTCTAAAGTGCAGGAGGCAATTAAACAGGGTGCCAGCGAAAGCGTGCCATTGAACATCCGCAACGCGCCCACGCCCCTGATGAAAGACATGGGCTACGGCAAGGACTATAAATACGCCCACGACTTTCCCGACCACGTCGTCGACCAGCAGCACCTGCCGGACAACATGAAAGGGAATAAGTTTTACACACCAGGCTCGCTGGGATTCGAAAAAACGGTACAAGAGAGAATGAAAGACACAGCAGAAAAGAAGCGGAAGACGGAGGAGGGGGGTAAAGGGGAGGAAGGTTAGCTTTTTTCTTGACATTTAATGGCTCTCTCCACTAAACTCATTCTGGTCAATCCCCACCTTTTTGTGTAATTGTATGGTGTTAAGGCAAAGGAGGAGCCATGCCTAGATTTCCCTTTATGCCCAAAGAGCAAAAATTCTTCGACCTGTTTGAGCAGAGCGCGCAAAATATCATCAAAGCAGCCAAACTATTAAAAGAAATGCTTGATACCTGGCAGTTCATTGATAGCCGCGTGGCGGAGATAACGGAGCTGGAGCATGATGGCGATTCGATGACCCACCAGATAATTTCCCTGTTGCATCGCACCTTCGTCACCCCCTTTGACCGGGAGGATATCGCTATGCTGGCGCACACCATGGACGACGTTCTCGATTTTATTCATTCTGCCGCCGACGCGATGTTTATTTATAAAATATCGAAACCCTATGATCGAGCCAGGGAACTGGCTGACGTTATCGTACTGGCGGCGGTGGAGATGCAAAAAGCCGTCGCCAGCTTAAGGCACAAGAATGAGTTTAAGCAGATGCTGGAAAGGTGTGTGGAAATCAATCGCCTGGAGAACGCCGCGGATAGGATTTATCGGGCGGCTATCGGTGAACTGTTCGATAACGATAAGGACATGGTGGAAATCATTAAGTGGCGGGAGATTTATGAGCATATGGAGACCGCTACGGACCGGTGTGAGGATGTCGCAGACGTTATTGAAGGGGTAGCCTTAAAGAACGCTTAGGATTTGGTTCAGAGAGTACACTCGCGCTGCTTGGCGCGGCATTTTTCTGCGGTGATAATGGCTTTGATATCGGCGATAGTGCGGTCGATTTTACCTTCCCGGTTAACGACGATATAGTCAAACATGGGGATGCTATCCAGCTCTTTTTCCGCCGTCTTCAGGCGGAGTTCAAGTTCTTCTGCTGTTTCGGTACGGCGTTTCTTTAGGCGTTTTTCCAGTTCTGCTAAAGTTAATGTTATTAGAAAAATAAGGACTGCCTGTGGCACCTTTTTCTTAATGGTGGCGGTGCCCTGGACGTCGATTTTAACAATGACGTCCTGCCCGTCCTTTAATGCTCGGCGGACTGGCTCCTGCGGGATGCCATAGCGGTTGCCATAGACGGTAGCCCACTCCAGCAGCTGGTCGGCATCAATCATCGCCTGGAATTTTTCGGGGGTTACAAAGTAATAATCGGCGCCGTCTTTTTCACCGGGGCGGCGGGGGCGGGTGGTGGCGGAAACGCTGATATACGCAGGAAGTCCCGCTTTTCTAAGTTTGGCCAGGACGGTGTCCTTGCCAACGCCGGAAAGACCGGATAGGACGATGAGGAGGGGCTTAACGGGAGGCAGGAGGGAAGAGTTTTTTTCACTCTTCATCAATGACTTCACTACCTTCAAGCGAATCTAGTTTCGCGGGAATGCCCGAGCGGCCGGAGGAGAACCGGCTGGCGATGGTTTCGGGGGCGAGTGCCGCCAGCACGATATGGCCGCTATCGGTAAAGATGACGGCTTTGGTTCTTCTGCCGCTGGTCATATCAATTACTTTGCCGTTGCTTCTGCCGTCGTGAATAATACGCTTGGTGGGGGCGGAATTTGGGGAGGCTATCGCGATGGTCCTACTCATTGCCAGGATGTTGCCAAAGCCAATATGTACCAGTTCAATACTCATAAGTCACCTCGTAAAATTCCTAGGGCTGAATGCCGGGCAAAAACATATCAGGACACTATAAGATAAATACGCTGGGAAAAGCCCTTCAATAAACTATCACTTGTGCGCAGGCTTGTCAAGGTTTTATTTGGAGGAAATGTATAATATGTAAGAAAAATGTCGGTAGTTTTTTTACCCATGACTAAAGGGTAAGGGGGCACCCTTGGTTTTTGCCTCATGAAACAAAAAGTTGATAGTTACAACCTACTTGACAATGGAATTTATTAGAACTAAACTAAATAACTTCAATTATGTGAAATTCTCTGAAATGTTAGACGGGACATGGGAGGTGGGTGATGTAAAAACGGGGCGCTGGTAATGCGAGTTAATAGCAATTATCAGCGCCCTAATGTTTTACTGGAAAAATAAAGATAAAGGGGGTAGCTATGAAAAACTTCATCAAAGTGTTGGGTGTAGTAATGATTCTTCTTCTTATCTCGTTTACAGTGGTGGGATGCGCCGGTCCAACCGGGTCTACTGGTTCAACCGGGCCTACTGGTCCAACCGGGCCTGCTGGTCCCACCGGGCCTGCTGGTCCCACCGGGCCTATTGGCCCAGCCGGTCCCCAAGGAATCCAGGGTCCAACTGGACCTCAAGGGCCTGCTGGTCAGTCGGGCTCAACATACGAAATAGTGGTTTGTAACGTGAATATTTCTACGGGTGAGTATTACGCTATTTGCAGCAGTTACTTTTACCAGACTTTATATATTTTCGGCTCCGGCTTCGCGGCGAGTGAGGACGTAACCATCACCATCTGCGATAGGAACTGCGTTTTGATGCAAGGTATGGCTGATATGTGTGGCGGCTTTATGGTCATGGCAAACATATATGACTTACCCGAAGAGCAGTATACCTATCTCTTTGATAATTATCACGGCCATGTTGTTTCCATAAAAGCCTGGATTAATGTCAGAATAGAAGACAACAAGGTGGCTTCGGGCACACTAGTAGCTAATTGGCCGCTTCACCTCTTGGTGATGATCGACTAAACAACAAGTGATTAAAAAGACAGACCTTAACCTCACCTTGTCACTAGTGGAGAGGTGAATAAATAGATATATTTAGCGCTAAATGCAGGAAAATCAAAGGTTAAGCCCCTTTTCTTGCGGCGAATAATGTGCTAAAATATCTTCTGTAGCTTGAAAAAGCCCTTAACAACCGAATAATTAAACCGAGAACAAGTCTCTTGGTGGTTAGAGCGAGGTGGTCCCACCCGTTCCCATCCCGAACACGGAAGTGAAACGCCTCAGCGCAGACGATACTGAGGGGGCAACCCTTTGTGGAAAATATGCCACTGCCAGGAGGCTTTTCTATTTTCAAGCGTAAAAATGGCGGTTCAGCTACATAACTGCCGTCCCTAAAAGCTGGTGCTAGCCCCCTTGCTTTACCAGTTTTGATGGTATAAGATTAGGAATAGAAGAGCCTTCCACAAGATAAATTAGAGCCAAGGAACTATTATGGCCAGCAGATTTGAAAAATTTTCCGAAAGAGCCCGCCGCGTCCTCACGATAGCCCAGGAAGAGGCGCGCAACCTTAACCACAGCTATATCGGCACCGAACATATTTTACTCGGGCTGGTGCGTGAGGAAGAGGGCGTGGCTGCCAAAGTACTCACCAACTTGGGTATCGGCTTGAGCAAGGTGCGCTCGGCGGTGGAGTTCATCATCGGGCGGGGCGAAAAACCGGGTTCCAGTGAGACCGGCCTGACACCACGGGCGAAAAAGGTCATTGAACTGGCCATCGATGAAGCCCGCCAGATGGGGCATAATTATATCGGCACCGAGCATTTGCTGCTGGGTCTACTGCGGGAGGGTGAAGGGGTAGCGTCAAGCGTATTAGATAGCTTCGGTATTACCCTGGAGCGGGCGCGCGCCGAGGTAATCCATATTCTGACTCAGGGCGTGCCTAAAGCCAGACTCACCCGCACCTCCAGCAAAACCCCAGCCTTAGACCAGCTGGGCACCGACCTCACGGAAGCCGCCCGCAAAAAGAAGCTCGACCCGATTATTGGGCGGCATAAAGAGATGGAACGCGTTATCCAGATTCTTAGCCGCCGCACCAAGAACAATCCGGCGCTTATCGGGGAGCCGGGAGTGGGCAAGACTGCTATCGTCGAAGGGCTGGCGCAGCAAATCGTGGCGGGGCTAGTGCCGGAGACGCTTACGGATAAAAGGCTCATCGCCCTAGACATGGGGTCGCTGGTAGCGGGCACGAAATACCGCGGCGAGTTTGAAGAGCGGCTCAAGAAGATAATCGACGAAATAAAGACGGCAGGCAACTGCATTATCTTTATCGATGAATTTCATACGATGGTTGGCGCCGGCGCCGCCGAAGGCGCTGTAGACGCCGCCAATATTTTAAAACCCTCGCTGGC
>JBGOXC010000002.1:0-13606 GCA_041478935.1 Dehalococcoidia bacterium | reverse complement strand
GCTCTTTAATCTCACTCGCCACGGCGCGGAATTTGCCCGCCTCCGTCTTATAAATCAGGTCGGGTAGGTCTTCCCGTATCATCGGGACGTTGGTTGGAATTTCCGTCACTTCCAGCTTGTAGATTTTAAAAAATTCTTCTGCCTCGGTGACGGCGGTACCGGTCATGCCCGATAGCTTTTCGTACATGCGGAAGTAGTTCTGGATGGTGATGGTGGCGTAGGTCATGGATTCGCGCTGGACTTTTACGTGTTCTTTAGCTTCGATAGCCTGGTGCAGACCCTCGGAGTAGCGCCGACCGTACATTTTACGCCCGGTAAACTCATCAACGATAACGATTTCGCCGCTCGGCTCGACCACATACTGGCGGTCTTTATGGTATAGCGCGTGGGCTACCAGCGATTGACGGAATATCGACTGGATATCGTGGAGTTTTTTGGCTTCTTCTATGCTTAAATTCTGGCTTTCCTCGATGTTTTCACCGCCAAAGAGCTCCTCCGTTCTCAAGTGAAAAGCCCGTGCCAGTTTTTCCTGGCCGCGTGCCGTAGGCTCCGCAAAGTGGTCTTTCTCATAAGCAACATAGTCGACCTGCTCCTTAATATTTTCCAGCTCTTCTTGCTCCATTGGGTTCCGTGACTTGGATTCATATGGCAGGACTTTTTTATCCATGCGGGCGACGACGTCATTAACGGCTTTATAAAGTTGTCCGGTGTCTTCGGCCGGGCCGCTGATAATTAATGGTGTGCGGGCTTCATCAATAAGCAGGTTATCCACTTCGTCAACGATGGCGTAGTAGAGCGGACGCTGGACACGCTGGGAAAAGTCTGCCACCATGTTATCTCTTAAATAATCAAAGCCGAACTCGGCGGAGGTTCCGTAGATAATATCGGCTTTATAGGCTTCCTGGCGGGAAATGGGACGGAAATGCCGCCAAATATCCTTTTCCTTGCCGGAATCATAAGAGGGGTCGTAAATCAAGGCGGGGGTATGTTCATCCGGTGTCTGCATGGGGTAGATGCTGGCCACGCTAACGCCTAAAGCATGATAGATAGGTCCCATCCAGTAGGGGTCGCGCCGTGCCAAGTAGTCGTTGACGGTGACCAGGTGCACGCCTCGGCCGGTAAGAGAGTTGAGGTAGAGAGGCAAAGTGGCGACCAGAGTTTTACCTTCACCGGTCAACATCTCGGCGATTTTGCCTTGATGCAATGTAACGCCGCCGATGAGCTGGACGTCGTAATGGCGCTGGCCGATGGTGCGGCGAGCAGCTTCACGGACGACGGCAAACGCCTCTGGCAGCAGGTCATCCAGAGGTTCGCCATCCTCGTACCTTTGTTTAAATTCTGCCGTCTTCGCTTTAAGCTCTTCATCGCTTAATTTCTCGAACTCGGGTTCCAGTTCGTTAATGGCGTTGACGTAGGGCTGGGCGCGCTTTATCTCTTTTTCATTAGAATCGAACATGCCGCCAAATAATTTAACCATTCTTGTTGCTCACAATCAGTTCCCTGGCTCTTTCCGCCAGCGACTCTAATACCATGATCTTTACTTCGCCCATACCGTCCATCGTAAAGGTGTGCACCGACGGGGCAGCGTTGGACTTAAGAAAACAGGGGATATCAAAACTTTCTAGCAGGCTCTTAATGACCTGCGCTTCCATGCCGTTGGGAGCACGATAGACTTCCACCATTTTTTCGTTACTTTTTATCATTAGCTCAACATACCCAATATAAGGCGCTTATCCATAAAAATATAAACAGGGACGGTAATATAAAAGAGTAAATCGTCCTTACCCTGAGACGGGCGAACCACTTTCCCTTAAGTGAATCATGCATGCGGTGAGGTTCCATTTTATGTTCTCTCATATATTCAAAACTCGGACCGAAATTCTCAATCATTCTCTCTTTGTTTTCCCAATACTCAAGTCCGAGGCTCGTACGACGGATGGCAAGAATATCTAGCACACTCCATATGATACCGAGACAAGCGATGATGATACGAAGCCAGTTTACATCATCAGGCAAATTAACAAAGGCAAGGAACAGTATTGAACTACTGGCCAAATATATAGTGCTTCTTTCGCGTATATGGCGGGAATCATTCAAATGACGCTGGAGAATAATATCATAAGCATATTTATCATCGTCATATTGATTTTTATTAATCACCTTATACTCCAAAGGAAGTTACTTTTCAAACATGGCTCCTACCGATTGCCCGGTGTGGATGCGGCGGATAGCCTCGCCGAGGAGAGAAGCGATGGAGATAACTTTTATTTTGCTTATTCTTTTTTCCGACGGGATAGGCACCGAATCGGTCACCACTATCTCTTTAACGGCGCTTTCTTTAATGCGTTTCACGGCCGGACCCGACAAGATAGCATGAGTGCTGCAGGCATACACGTCTTTGGCGCCCCGCCGGCGTAATGCATCGACGACACTCACCAGTGAGCCGGCGGTATCAATCTCTTCATCAACGATAAGGGTGTTCTTGCCGTCCACCTCGCCGATAACGTTTAGCAATTCGGTGTTATCGTGATTATCCACGCGTCTTTTTTCCATAATAGCCAGCGGCGTATCCAGCCACGCGGCGATATCCCTGGCTTGTTTGGTGATGCCAAAATCGGTGGCGACTACCACCAGGTTCTTGATGTTTTTATCTTTAAAATAGTCGCTCAAAAGGTAAAAAGCGGTGAGCTCATCGACGGGGATGCTGAAGAAGCCCTGAATCTGGGCTTTATGTAGGTCAACGGTGAGGACGCGGTTGGCGCCAGCCACTGTCAGCAGGTCGGCGATCAAGCGGGCGGTAATGGGGACGCGGGGCTGGTCCTTTTTATCCGAACGTCCGTAAGCATAATAAGGCATCACTGCGGTAATCCGCCTGGCCGAGGCGCGTTTGACTGCATCAATCATAATCAGCAGCTCCATCAAGTGGCTGTTTACCGGCGATGAGATGGGTTGGACGATAAAAACATCCCGCTCCCTTACATTTTCCTGGATACGGACGAAGGTGTTTTCGTTGCTGAACTGTATCACTTCACAGTGGCCGAGGGGTAAACCTAGATAGTCCGCGATCGCTTTAGCCAGTTCCGGGTGGGCATTACCGCTGAATACCTTAAGCTCGTCGTTCATGAAAAATCTCCTCTTTCTACCAAGGTTCTCCGCATTTTTATTATAGCACGAATAGGGCGCAAGCTCACCCTTTATGAGGTAGTGTATCAATTTCAGCTTAACAATTGTATAAAGATTAAAAAAGGGTGGAATTAGACGATTGACTAAGGAAAATTTTAAAGCTAAACTTTAGTCGCCTGGAGAATTTATGCCCTGCCACTGGCGGAGTAATCCGCTTTGAAGGTTTTAAGGCGTTTGACACACTTTCTCCAGGCTTTCTTTATCAGTTCAATTTGAAGTTAACAATTAATAAGCGTAATATAGGCGTAATATATCTGCAAAATAGAGATAGTATTATGAAGATAGTGCAATTTTTAGTCTTTCGTTACCTAACCCATGCCGAATTTTTCAATATGTATAAACCTTCTGGCACAGAAGTTGGAGGTGGAGGACAATCCTATATTGATTTCCCAACAAAGTCAGTATCTTCAGAGAATTGGGACAATTACTTTTCTGGTATACCTAGTGAAGAAAGAACCCAAGGACCCAGTTGGACCTTTGAGATTAATAGCATAGGGGTCAGTGGTTACCAATCACTAATCATCTTTCAAAGGCGTGAACAATCATTTTCGATTTCATCACAAAAAATGACCTCTAATCGAGCTAACCGTGTCCTAGCTTGGCATCCACAAAATGGTTTCCCCGAACCTGTCGATCCAACAAATAGAAACTCATGCCCACCTGGGCTTGCTATATATATAGTCAGAACTAATACTGGGGAGTTTTGGGCGGGGTGGTTTCGAGACAACTCACCATGTCGAGATCCACAAGCGCAAATTATATTACATAATATGCTTTCAAGTTCTACGGTTGAAGGCTATGCCGGATTTATTCAGCCTAATACCATGCTCTACTTGGACGAAACGGATATCAACACACCATTCTATACCATTGCCGTTCAGTCTCCAATAATCCCTATACCACAACCTATTCAAATTCCTCAAACTCCAGTTCCCACTCCGAAATCGTTCCCGATATCTCCAAAAGCTCCTAAAAGCGAGGACGAAATCACAAAAGCTTTATTCGATGAGGATGAAGGGGAAACTAACAACGCCCCACCACAAACCAAAGAGGTTATTGCTAGAATCCGTAGTCGGAACGCAAAGTCAGTTAAGAGTCTTAAAGAATTGTACCAAGGCAAGTGTCAAATTACTGGAGACGAATACACCTTTTTGAAGAAAGACAACACACCATATTGCGAAGCTCATCATTTGATCCCATTGGGTTTACAAGGTGCGGATTCACCTTTTAATATAATAATTGTAAGCCCATTAATCCATAAGATGCTACACTACGCCGACGTATCACCGATTGATATATCTAAAATGACTGGTACGAATACCCTTCAAATCTTCATTAACAATGAACCGTATACTATAACTTGGCACGCCAAACATGCCGATAATGTGAAAAGCCATCAAGACCCCAGTTCCTAACTATGTGTATTTACGTACTTCCAGATGTATTAGGTATTCGGTCAAATTCGGGTCTAGACTGCTCTCGTTACTTTTAAAACGCTTATATCTAAATTTTGATGTTTCCACATTACCAAATCTTGAAAAAAGTTCTTCTAGTTCTTCGAGCTTTAAAAGCCCATCCTCGCTGTAGCTTACCAAAAAATGCCTGCACTTCATTCTGCTAAATATTTTTGAAAATGAATCTCTTATCTTAGTTTTCGTGCAAAAATTTGAATACTGATCTCGCCAAGGTCGTAATCCACTCACTCCTATAGCATCAGGTTCGTCTTCTCTTGCTAACGTCTCTAAGATGTGATAATTTGCCGCATATTGTCTCTTCATGTATGGAGGGTCAATATAACACAAATCGCATTTGATTTTCTCTGCCAATTGTTCTGCATACCCTTGGAGCACAGTATGTCTGCCAACGTCATTTAATAGCGTTAGCTTTGTAGGAGTCAGCCTAATAGGGTCTCTAGCTCTTCCCATCAATTTGGAAAGGTAATGTCCGTAAGTGCCAGCAATATTAGCTACATCATTAGTAGCCATGATGAGGTCGTGTAATAATAGCGAGTGTTCCAGGTCTGTAATACCCCCCTCTTTTCGAAGCCTAGAAACACAATGTCGTATTGCATCTATCCTCTGAGCATTATCCGCTGAGAAGTAGTTTCTTGGTTTATTCCCATTTTGAGGAGAACCTTCAAGACTGAATTCTTTCCAAAAATATCCTTTTTCAGGGCATAGGTTGTTAAGAACATTCAACATGTTTTCGTAAATTGTTGTCTCAAACATCCACATTTGCTCTTTCTTTTCGTATTTTTCGATAAAATCTCTTGCTTTCAAAAACTCTGGAGGTTTATTGAACAATAGAGCAACGTTAGCGTGATGGTATGAGAAAGTCATAAGGTCAACAGCCGTTACGAAATAGCCAGCTTTTCGTAAAGCTAATGACACCGCACCAGTTCCGCACATTAAATCGCAGACATGAGAACTTTGAGGGAAAAGGCTTTTCACTTTTTCCAAAACTGTGTTGATAATTCTAGTCTTAGCCCCAATATAACGATATCCCATTTTTATATGCGAGAGGTATTCCTTTCGTTGAAAATGTCCGATATAGCAACCGTTCCAAATCGCCTGACGGGTAAAAGTTGTTGCACATTCTGTAAAGTCTCAAATATATGTTCATAATCGCTTATTGACAGCCCATACAAATCTGCTATCAGTCTTTCAACTTCTGAATCAACATCAGCTGTTATCTCAAGATGTGCTTTCGTATATATTTTCAGCTTTACGACAATATTTTCGATCCTCGTAGAAAAGCCTTCATCTAGCAGAGTAGCAGGTACAGGTAAGTTCAACAACTGATCCTGTGTCAGATATGGATGCGAACGCCACTCTGTTTCTCCGTTTCCCTTCACCAGATAGTAATACATTGCTCTTGAATTCAACAAAGCTAGGAGAATCTCTAAAGGAATTTTAGAACAACTATCTTTCGCTTTAAAAATATAAACGACCTGATTCGTCAACATGTTTTCATAATCAATTGCCGCAAGAATTCCAATACCTGTTTTCCTCACAACAATCTTGGGACCTTGGAAGATGTCCATGTTTTTGTATTGTATCCCCGGTTTGTCAACTGCTATCCAACTTGGCGGTTTTGTTATATAACGATCTACATTTTCCCCCACCAATATTGGTTTAAATCCCTCTACTCGACTTTTCGATATAATCCTAACGTTTTCTAATTCTGATGGTTTGATATTCATCCCACAATGACGACATCGAGGACTTCTTGATCTTGGTAACGGAACCCATTTTTCGCAACTCTGGCATTGGCATATCCTACCTGATTTTGATAATTCCACCCCGCGAGTGTTAATGAGATAATCCCTAAAAGTGTTTTTACATTTACTCATTATAGCCGGAACTCGTTCCTCTTCAGCACGAAGATAAATGTTAAATGCATATTCCTTATTCTTTTTAAACCGAGTCTGACTAACCCTATGTAACAAATACGATTCGGCTTCCTTAAACGTAAACTCTCCTTGTAGAACATCTTTCTTTAGCTGAGGAGAAAGTCGAAGGCAATCAACCACGGATGAACCGTGTGGTTCTTCATTCTTGCATACCAAAACCGCACATGCCCTGTTAATATTCGGAAATATCTTTTCACCGAACCGTCCGATAAACTTTATTTCTGTTTTTTCGAGTAGCATCTTCCTTAAAGAAAGACGCTCTTTAGCAAACAGCGAATCGGGTATGATGAAAGCGAAATATCCTCTAGGCTTTACAATTTTCATTGCTAACTCAAGAAATAAATCTGATGAATCGTATTGACCTTTGAGCAAAACGAATTCTTTACTTAATTTACTTACTCGATCATGCTCGATGTCAGCCCCCCAAGGAGGATTGGCTATCAATAAGTCAAAACCATTTTGAGCCTTCAAACGTTCTTTTAAAGCTTCCCATCCCTCGTTGCTTGATTGGGCATCGAATGGTATTAGTGCATCTGTCTGTATAATATTGGTTGAATCACCACCCCTACTCTCAGTAATATGCTTGATTCTGAGTTTAGTATTATTTACAGCTTCCTGATTTATGTCCACGCCACATAGTATCTTTTCTGGTTCGATGTCTAATTCACTACATTTCACCGATTTGCCTAACTCATTTACTGCTACCTTCCATACAGCTAACAATAATTCCCCATCGCCACATGCCGGGTCTATTACACGTACATCAGTCAACATGCTAAGTTTGCAGTCTATCTCCCTCTGATTTCCAGCTTTACTCTTTAATGAGTCCTGAACGAAGTACTCCACCAATTTGCCTGCCACATAGTCAGCCAACTTAGTGGGTGTGTATACTACACCATTTTTCTTTGCCTCAGGAGCTAATCGAGTATAGGTCATTTAGATCAACCATTCCTTATTATTTTTGACGCATGGTTACTACGCCAACTTTTACCCAATGTTTTTTTAGTTCAGATATCGTTGTCGTCATAAATTTTCTTCGTCCTACATAGTCTTTTAGTTAACCAGATTATACAACGTTATTTAACTAATTTCACGATTTCTTCGATAGTCCAGATATGGTTAGTTAATCCGGCTGCCATCGCTGGCGTTCTCGGATAGGGATTGGCTAACGTCTTATGAGTTCGAGCGAAGTTATAGTGCATGAAATAGAGAGATAAAGCCAATACATGATTTTCTAACTTTTTGGAAAAGGCATTGGTTAGTCTGGTAAACCGTCTCATGTTCATTCGCATTGTAAGGTTCTGACGTTCCACATAGCTTGTTGAAATATCCCTATCATCAGGATTACCTTGTATGATTTGCTTTTGTATGCCCACGCACTCTGCCGGACTATACCGTTTTTCAGCTTCCACGTTTTGACCATAAAGTTTAACTAGCTGGGCATAATCTATTTCCGAGCCGTAAACCTTTTCTATTGCTTCCAAGTACATTTTGTGACCATCGGTTATAAGTGTTATTCTATTAGCCAATCTCGCTTTTAAGTCATTGATAAAATCAAAAGCGCAATCGGCAGTCCTTAATCCAACATACCAGGAGGGGACTAACTTTGAATCTGCGTCTATTGCCGTGAATGTCCAGACATCGCCGTAACCAAAGTCACCGCTGTGTTCTTTGGGTACATTCTTGGCTTTGGAATAAACGAAACTCCAGATTTCATCACATTGTAGTTTTTTACATGACAGATTGTGCATTACCATATCCTGATAATCCAAACAGGCAACGCCGACTTCTTTAAGCAGTTTAATCACTGTATTAACAGCCGTTCCGGTTATGCGTGCGGTGCTGCGTATCGAGTTACCCTCGCAGAGAACTTTTATTATTTGGGCTTGGCGGTCTAAATTCAGCTTATTCATATCTCATACCTCATTCAATCTGACTAAATTATAGCATACCGCTCAAGCATTTGTCAAGTGTTTTAGAGACAATATTACGAATAAAACGGGAATATTTATACGTGGTTGTTATTGGAGATAAATAGTCAATTTGAGAAAAAAGGGAAAAAACTTCCCTCAAGTGATTGTAACTTGTGGAAGTTTCTGCTATTATGTGGGTAATTAAATATAATACGTTATTCTTTGCCTGGAAGGTTGCCCAAAGCTAGTGACATAGCTTTGAGCACGTCTCCTTTACAGATAGTATAACACGTCTATGAAGGAGGTACAAGGCTAAAATGAAAAATATCGAGAGAGAAAAACCCCTACTTTCAATCCGTTTTACTGGAAAATCCGTTGAACATGGTCGCATCCTTTTAGAGGACTTACAAACATTCCTATCTAATTTTAACTTGGCTGTAGAACGGACTATCGACGTATTACAAACAGGGACATCATTACGTCCAGGTAGACCAAAGAAAATAAACCAATTAGCCTCTGCTTTAGAAATCGTTGCCGTAAAGAGACATAGCGTTGATTTAGATTTAGATTTACGCAAGGAAGAACAAAGGCAACTACCACCATTGGATATTGGGATACAAGCTATCGGCAAAGTGATGCAAGGTATACCAGAAATGGTAAAAGATTCGCATTTGCCGGAAGGTTTTGATTTAGGCGTTTTGATTGCTCTTAGAGATGCAGGAAGAATCTTAGAACGTGGAATTGATGGTATTCATATTAGAGGCAAAAAAGAAATAATATTCAAACAATTTACGTATTCCGCCGAAATTAGAGAGGCAATAATATCTAAAATAAAAAGGTTTGAGCAAACTCTTATAACTGTTGAAGGAAGACTACTTATGGCTGATGTTAAAGAGGATGCATTACGTTGCCGTATACATCCATCAACTGGATTTCCAATACCATGTGCTTATGACGAATCTTTAGTTCCTCAAATTGTCAATAATTTAAGACGTTTTGTAAAAGCTACCGGGGAAGCTCAACGTGATTCAGTTACCCATAGAATCCATAACTTAACAATATATGACTTAGAACCTATTGAGAATATACCTGAAAGTACACCCACTATTATGCCTACATCTGAATTCTGGGAAGCAAAAGAGTTCAATCAATTAGCTCTGGAACAAGGCATTTATCCAATAGACGATTTTAGTAAAATACAAGGTGGATTTCCTGAAGACACCGACTTTGATTCGTTTTATAAGGCTATTATGAGTTTGAGGGAAAATTGATAACACCTGAACAAATAACGAATACACGTGTTGTAGTAGATACAGATGTATTTTCGTTTATATATAGAAAAGACCCACGTGCAGATTTTTTTGCTCCATATCTTCTCCATAAAACATCGGCTTTGTCATTCATGTCAGTAGCTGAATTATATTATGGTGCGTATAAAGATAATTGGGGTGTAGGTAAAATAACTACACTAGAGAATGCCATAAAGAATTTTGTAATATTACATTACGATTATTTAGTTTGCCAACATTGGGGCGATATTAGGAAACAAAAGGAATTTAAGGGTTTAGCAATGAGTCAATCGGATTTATGGATAGCAGCAGTCGCTCGAAGACATAATTGCCCATTAGCAACAAATAACGGTACACATTTTCAGGGGATTGATGGTCTAGTTGTTATAAGCCCTGGGTTCATTTAGTCGTTTCCGACCACCTAGCATTAGCAGCCTTTTGAGCTATTTCTTTTCGTTGTTCTGGTGAAAGCTTGCTTGCCCTAGCCTTACCGCCTTTTAAACCACCTAAACGCCCAAGAGCTACGGCATTGGGGTTTTTTCCTTTCACTGATAGAGGCTTTGGTTGTTCTGGTTCGTTTTGTCCGGTAGCTTCTTGAACTACTCGAAAAGCATTAACGGCAAAATCATGGTCTCTTTTTACTCTTTTCTTTACCATACTTTAACAATACCAAACCGCTCAAGCATTGTCAATAAGGTTTCTTAATTGTTAAGATGAAAATGATACACTACCCTTTATGAGGGGTATTTCAAGCACCAAGATACAATAACCAAGGGGTTAGGGGGGAGGAAAGAATTGTCTTAAATTAAAATATCCCGCAGGGTTTTAAGGTTAACTACATCTTCCTTATTATATTCGCAGAGTTTGTTCAGGGCATTCAGGTCGAAACTATCCACATATTGCCACCAGAGTTTAACCGCTTCCAGACCGTTCATATCCGGCATATTACGGTTAACACCAAGCTGTTTTTCCACCCCTTTCAATCCCCCATAAAGTTTTTTACCCCAGCAGTCGTACATCAGGTCGCGGTGGTGGAAAATAGAGGATAAATCTATCCCTAGCTGCGAGCGGATAAAGGGTAAATCAAAGCGGCTGCCGTTGTAAGTGTAGATAATTTCCACGCCCTCGAGAGCTTCTAAAATAACGTCGGCGGTAATATCTCTGCCGACAAATTGCACGAAGTCGGTTTTATTGCCGCGGACAAGGTAGATACCAACCACGGTGATTTCGCTGGCGCCATACATTAGGCCGGTAGTTTCGATATCGATATAGGCTTCGCTTGGATGTTGCATGGTAAATTATCGACTCAATAGCTCATCCGTATTTTTATGCCGCGCCCATGCAGATAGTCTTTAAGCTGCCGGCAGGTGTATTCGCCGTAGTGAACGATGGATGCTACCAGTGCGGCGTCGGCATGACCCTCGGTAAGCACGTCATAAAGGTGCTCCGGTTTACCCGCTCCGCCGGAGGCGATAACTGGTATGCTGACCGCGTCGGCAATCATCCGTGTGAGTTTGAGCTCGTAGCCGTCTTTGGTGCCGTCGGCGTCAATAGAATTAATCACCAACTCCCCCGCCCCCAATTTTTCCCCCTCCTTTGCCCACCATAAGGCGTCAATGCCCGTTGGCGTAACCCCGCCGTTAATAACGATTTCGTAGCCGGAGGATATTTTGGGCGTGGGACTGACGCGCCGTACATCCATGGAAAGGATGGTGCTCTGCGACCCTATCGCGTGGGCGATTTCTGCAATCAGCTCTTTACGCTTGACGGCGGCAGTGTTCACGTTTACTTTTTCTGCGCCAGCACTGCGTAGCTTGGTTGCATCCGCCACAGAACGGATGTTGCCGCCCACGGAAAACGGGATAAAAATCTGCGCGGCGGCTTTTTCCACCAGGTCAATCATAATGTCTCGGTTTTCCCGCGATGCAGTAATGTCATAAAAAACAATTTCGTCGGCGCCGTCTTTATAATACTGGCGGGCTTTGGTAACGGGGTCGCCGATATCTTTCGTGTCAACGAACTTAATGCTTTTGGCGAGCTTGTCGCCGCGTACATCGAGACAGACGATTAACCTTTTGCTTAACATGTTTACTTCCCCTCCCATCCCACAAACCTCTCCAATAGCTCCAGTCCTAAACGTCCGCTCTTTTCCGGGTGGAACTGGGTAGCGAAGAGGTTTTTATAGCCCAGCGCGCAGCAAAAATCCCCGCCGTAGTCGGCGACGGCATATATGTTTTCTTTAGTAGCCGGTTGCGGATAAAAAGAGTGGACGAAGTAAAACTCATCGCCAGGTTTAATACCGTCCAGCAGGGGGTGAGGCTTTACCACCTTAACCTCGTTCCAGCCCATATGGGGTATTTTGAGTGATTTATCTTTAAGCTTAAAGCGGACGGTCTTGCCCGGCACCAGCCCAAGGCATTTTGTTGGTCCTTCTTCGGAGTTTTCAAGGACGATTTGCGCGCCGAGGCAGATACCCAATATCGGCACGCCGGCTCTAAAGGCATTTTGCAGCGCCGCGTCCAGTCCTATTTTCTTGAGATACTCCATGGCGCTGGGCGCTGCCCCCACCCCCGGGAAGATTATCTTGGAGGCTTTGGCCACCGCTTTAGGGTCGCTGGTGGTTACAGCTTCTGCCTCTACCTCTTTACAGGCGCGCAGGACACTCCTGATGTTGCCGGCGTTATAGTCGATTATAGTAATCATTTCAGTTCTTCCGCCAGTCTTAGAGCGTACTGGTCGGTCATGCCGGCGATATAGTCCGCTACCCCCCGCTCGGTGGTGTCGGCGTGAAGGCGGTACTCCGCCGGTAGTTTGTCCGCGTGCCGGTTGAAATACTGCCAGAGGAATACTATCACTTTTTTGGCATTCGTGGCTTCGGCACGCTCCATATTCGGTGTATAAACATGCGCAAAAAGAAAGTCGCGCATTTCCTCGGCGGCGGCGAGCACCGCGGGACTCATCTTAACCACCGGTCGCTCTTTAATTATATCATTTGCGCGCACGTCCCACGAGCTTTGCACGATGTCGCTTACCATGGTGTTGATGCGCGCAGAATGGGCGTTCCCCAACACCTTAACGGCATTGTGGGGCAAGTCCTTTTCCGTAAGGATATCGGCACGGACGGCGTCGCCGATATCGTGGTTGATATACGCCACCATGTCGGAGATTTTCACGACTTCCCCCTCTAAAGTGCCCACCTCCCCCCAGTCCTTGCCGAGAACGGTTGTTTGCGACTTCGAGTGATTGACGATGCCGTCCCGCACCTCCCAGGTTAAGTTAAGTCCCCGCCCGTCTTTTTCCAGCAGGTCGACGATACGCAGGCTCTGCTCGTTGTGGCGGAAGCCTTTATTATATAGCTCGTTTAAAGTATCCTCCCCCCAGTGCCCGAAGGGCGTATGCCCCAGGTCGTGCCCCAGAGCGATGGCTTCGGTCAAGTCCTCGTTGAGGTTCAAAGCGCGGGCTATGGTGCGGGCGATTTGCGAAACCTCCAGCGTGTGGGTGAGTCGGGTTACGTAATGGTCGCCGAGGGGGGCGATAAAGACCTGTGTCTTATGCTTTAAGCGCCGGAAGGACTTACAGTGAATAATACGGTCGCGGTCGCGTTGGAAGCACGTGCGGATGGGGTCGGGGTCTTCCGGGCGTTCTCTCCCTTTGGAAAGTCGACTTTTCGCTGCGTTAGGCGAGAGGCTTTCTTCCTTTGCCTCGGTAAGCTGACGAACGTTTAACTGCTCTATCATTATCCTACTTTTTCCGGTAAGCTATGCCGCCAATCATAAAAAGTCAATCATCAAACAAAAAGGGGCGGGTTT
>JBGOXC010000163.1:0-3690 GCA_041478935.1 Dehalococcoidia bacterium | reverse complement strand
TCTATAATCCCACCCGCGAAAGGCCCGAGCGCATCGGCCGTCTTCTCCTGATGCACGCCAACCACCGCGAAGACATCGATTCCGCCGACACCGGCGCCATCGCCGCGACGCTCGGCCTCAAAAACACCTTTACCGGCGACACCCTCTGCGATTCCTCCAAAGTCATCCTCTTAGAGTCCATCAAGTTCCCCGAACCCGTCATTTCAGTAGCCATCGAACCCAAGACCAGGGCCGACCAGGACAAGTTAGGCGAAGCCCTGCAAAAGCTCACCGAAGAAGACCCGACCTTCAAGGTCACCTATAACGAAGAGACCGGCCAGACCATTATCTCCGGCATGGGCGAGCTTCACCTAGAGGTCATCGTCAGCCGGCTGACGCGCGAGTTCAGGGTCGGCGTTAAAGTAGGCCGGCCGCGCGTCGCCTACAAAGAGACGATCACCGCCGGGGCGGACGTCGAGGGCAGGTTTATCAGGCAGAGCGGCGGCCACGGCCAGTACGGCGACGTCGATATCAAGTTCGAGCCGCTGCCGCGCGGCAAGGGCTTCGAGTTCGTCGAGGCCATTAAAGGCGGCACCATCCCGCGGCAGTTCATCCGGCCGGTCGAGGCCGGCATCATCGAAGCCATGGAGACCGGCGTCCTCGCCGGCTACCCGGTGGTGGACGTTAAAGCCACGTTATACGACGGCAGCTACCATGAAGTAGACTCCTCGGAGCTGGCCTTCAAGATGGCCGGCTCGCTAGCTTTACGCGAAGGCGTCAGGAAAGCCAAACCGGTGCTGCTCGAGCCCATCATGAAGCTGGAAGTGGTCACGCCGGAGCAATTCCTCGGGGATATCATGGGCGACCTCAACGCCAAGAGAGGCCACATCAGTAAAGTCGATACGCAGGGCGAGATGTACGTCATCCACTGCCATATTCCGCTGGCGGAGTCGTTCGGCTACGCCACCAGCCTCAGGTCGCTGACCCAGGGAAGGGCGACGCACTCGCTGGAGTTCCACAGCTACGAGCAGCTGCCCGAGAATTTAAAAGAAGAGATTATAGAAAAGGCGATAGGCAAGAAAAATGGCTAAGCAGAAAATACGCATCAAGCTAAAGGGGTACGACCACCGCGTCGTCGACCAGTCGGCGCGGCAGATACTGGAGGCGGTGGAAAGCACGGGCGCCGTGGCCGTCGGGCCGGTGCCGCTGCCCACCCGTATCCAGAAATTCTGCGTCATCCGCTCCCCTTTTATCGATAAAAACTCGCAAGAGCAGTTTGAAATAAGAACGTATAAGCGCCTTATCGATATAGTCGAAACGACATCTAAGACTATTGATGCACTGACCAAGCTGAACCTGCCTTCCGGTGTGGAAATAGACATCAAGCTATAAATTTGTTTGGTGAAATTATGACGATAGGAATTTTAGGTAAAAAGCTGGGGATGACCCAGGTATACGGCAAGGGCGGGAAGACCGAAGCCATCACCGCTGTCGAGGCAGGACCCTGCACGGTAACGCAGATAAAAACCGTGGAGAAAGACGGCTACAGCGCGGTGAAGCTCGGTTTCGGGGAGGTAAAGGGGCAAAAGACCGGCGGCAAAAAGGGCAAGGCCAAGGAGAAAACGCCGGTTAAATTTAAGTATATGCGAGAAATCCGGCTGGATGACGGTCAAAAATTGGAGGCAGGACAAAAATTAGATGTTAGCTTATTTAAGGCCGGAGATATTATAGATGTTTGTGGAATTTCCAAGGGCAAGGGGTTTGCCGGCGGCGTTAAGCGCTATCACTTTAAGGGCGGGCCAAAAACCCACGGCCAGAGCGACAGGTGGCGCGCGCCGGGTTCCGTAGGCTCCAACACCAGCCCGGGTCGCGTCTATAAGGGGCTGCGCATGGCGGGGCATATGGGCGATGCACGCGTAACCGTAATCAACCTGGTAGTGGTAGAGGCCGACCCAGCCCGCAACCTATTATTGATTAAGGGAGCAGTGCCCGGCATGACTAACGGACTGCTGGTAATTGAAAAATCCAAGAGGGAGAAGAAGTAAGGTGCAGGTTCCTGTTTATAACCTTGACGGAAAAGAAATCCGTAAAATTAAAATAAGCGATGACGTCTTTGGCATGCCGTTTAACGAGGCTGTCGTCCACCAGGTAATGGTGGGCATGCAAGCTAACATACGCCAGGGTACAGCCGCCACGAAGACCCGCGGCGAGGTGGTGGGCAGCACGAGGAAACTCTATCGCCAGAAGGGCACCGGCAATGCACGCGCCGGCAGCAAAAAATCGCCAACGCGACGGGGCGGTGGTGTAAGTTTTGGGCCACAACCGAGGGATTACCGACAGGCAACACCCAAGAAATTACGCCGCCTGGCTTTAAGGTGCGTCCTTTCCTCCAAAGCAGGGGAAGGCGATTTGAAAATAATCGATACGTTCGACTTCGAAGAACCGAAGACCAAGCAAATGCTGGCCGTACTGGAAGCTTTGGGAATTGAATCTTCCGCACTCATCGTTACCCAGAAACCGGAAGAGAACGTTATCCTGTCCGCCCGGAATATACCGGAAATTACAACCATGCCAGCGAACGTGCTGAACATTTTGGATATCATGTCACACAAGACACTATTAATGACCGAGGCTGCGGTACGCACCGCCGAAGAATTATGGGGCAACGGAGCCAAGCAAGGGGTGAAAGATGCATCTGTATGAGGTGCTACGCCGTCCGCTGGTGACGGAAAAGAATACGGCATTACAGGTATTGAATAAATACGCCTTTGAAATAGCCGATGGGGCGAACAAGATGATGATACAGCAGGCGGTGGAAACGGCTTTTAAGGTTAAGGTAACCAAAGTTAACATCGTCACGGTGCGGGGCAAGTCCAAGCGGGTGGGGCGGCGCATGACACATACCAACCCCTGGAAAAAAGCCATTATCACCCTCCAGGTGGGGGATAAAATAGAGTATTTTGAAGGTGTTTAACAAGAAAGGGGAAGCCAGGTGGCTATAAAAGTATTTAACCCAACCTCGCCGGGGCGGCGCAATATGAGTGGCTATACCTTCGATGAGATTACGAAGAGTAAGCCGGAAAAGTCGCTTATCGTCGCCAAGAAAAGTAAAGCCGGGCGCAACTTCCGCGGTGTAGTTACCGTGCGCCATCGCGGCGGCGGCGAAAAGCGGAACCTTCGCATTATCGATTTTAAGCGGGATAAGCTCGATATTCCCGGCAAGGTAGCCGCCGTTGAATACGACCCCAACCGCACGGCGCGCATTGCGCTGATACATTATCTAGACGGAGAAAAACGCTACATCATCGCCCCGATTGGGTTAAAAGTGGGCGATACGATTATGGCGGGCAACAACGCCGAGATTAAGCCGGGCAATTCCATGTCTATGAAGAATATGCCGACGGGCATTGAGATACACAATATCGAGGTGCAAAAGGGCAGAGGCGGCCAGCTGGTACGCAGCGCCGGTGGTTCGGCGCAGCTGATGGTAAAGGAAGGCGATTATGTATTAATAAGGCTGCCTTCCGGTGAAATACGCCGCATTCTTGCCGAATGCATCGCTACTGTGGGACAAATAGGCAATTTAGAGCACCAAACCATCAGTCTGGGCAAAGCCGGACGCAAGCGACATATGGGGTGGCGACCGACCGTTAGAGGCTCCGTAATGTCGCCGCGGGACCATCCCCATGGCGGCGGCGAAGGGCGTTCTCC
>JBGOXC010000174.1:0-3473 GCA_041478935.1 Dehalococcoidia bacterium | reverse complement strand
GCAAAAGCCTCGCCGATGGCGTAATATTTCATGGGTCCGAAGGCGAAGGGTTTCACTTTGCTTATATCCGGTTTCTCGTCGGTCAGGCATTCCTCCGAGATATAGGTCTCCGCCACTTTGCCCACCACGAGATGATGACTACCCAGATTCAGTATATGTGTTACTTCACACTCCAGGTTTATCGGGCATTGCTCGATGAGCGGGGCGGTCTTTAACTTGCCGTAAAAAACCTTAAATTTACAGTCCTTGACCTTATCCGTATCTGCACCGGAGACTAGCCCACAGTAGTCCGCCTCTTTAACGAGGTCGGTAGATGGAACATTGACGGAAAAAGTACGGCTCTGATAAATACCTTTAAGGCTGTAGCGGTGGGGCTGTAAAGCGATGGTGACCGAGGCTGGATTGCTGGCCGCTACACCCGTCCAGGCCACGGCGGCAAAGTCCGGTTTGCCGTCCACGTTCGCCCCGACGAGCACAGTTGGATGCGGCCATATCATCGGTTGCGGTCCGAAGGTTTTTTTTATCATATGCTACTCCTTATTTACGTTGGCAATCACCGCCTGCCCCAGGGAAATACCGCCGTCGTTACAAGGCACCTGACGGTGAGTATATACCTCAAAGCCGGCAGACTCAAGCAGGGACACGGTCTTTCTTGAAAGCAGGCGATTCTGAAATACCCCGCCGCTTAAAGCCGCCCGCTTGATGCCGGTTTCCGTGGCGATACTCTGGCATATCTCCAGTATCATTTGCGCCACGGTGTTGTGGAATCTGGCAGCAATGATGGATTTAGGTGTTGCATTTAAAATATCTTTGATTATCACCTCTAGCAGATAACGGACTTTTATCATACTTATCCCATCTTTCTTTTCTAAAGAATAAGGGTAATAGCCATTTTCATTGGGCGCGTCATAGGCCAGCATCTCCAGGTCGATAGCCGCCTGGGCTTCATATTCGATAACGCCCCGCACCCCGCTAAGCGCCGCCACAGCGTCAAAAAGTCGCCCCATGCTGGAAGTTAGCGGTGTGTTAAATCCTTTTTCCACCTGGGTCTTGATAACTGCTATTTCTTCCGTGTCAACTTGCTTTAAAAACGGGAGTTTTTTATCTAAATCTATACCCAGCGCCAGCAGGTAGCCAATGGCGGCGCGGTAGGGCTTCCTAATCGCTAGGGCTCCGCCCGGCAGGGGGAGGTATTCCAGGTGCGCCGCCCGTTTAAATTCTTTTTCGTCCGCTACCATGAACTCCCCACCCCAGATATGCCCGTCCGTGCCGTATCCGGTGCCGTCCAGAGCCACTCCAATCACCGGTCCCTTGACGCCGTTATCCGCCAGGCAGCTGGCGATGTGTGCGTGGTGGTGCTGCACGGCGAAGAGCTTTTGCCCCTCTTTTGCCGCCAGTTCTTTGGCGTACTTGGTCGGCAGGTACTCCGGGTGCATGTCATGGGCGATAACCTCCGGCTCAATCCTGAAAAGCTTTTTATATAGCGCTATCGTGTTGACATAATGTTCGAGTGTCTCTATGTTTTCCATGTCCCCGATGTGTTGGCTGACGAAAGCATAGTTGTCCCGCGTCAGACAAAAAGTATTCTTTTCCTCTGCTCCACACCCCAGTATCTGTTTGCTTTGATAGGGGAGGTGGATGGGATAAGGGGCGTAACCCCGGGCGCGGCGCGTAAAGCGCGCTATGCCTTGTTCAACCACCATCGCGGAATCGTCATAGCGGGCATAGATATCCCGATTATGCATAAGGAAATAATCGGCAATGCCGCCAAGCCGTCTCAAAGCTTCGTCGTTGTCCTTGGCGATGGGCTCCTCGCTTAAGTTGCCGGAGGTCATTACCAGCGGTAACTCGACCTCATTTAAAAGAAGGTGGTGGAGGGGAGTATAGGGAAGCATCACACCCAGGTATTTTAGTCCCGGTGCTACCGCTTTGGTAATTTTGGATTCATTTTCCCATTTTACTAGAACAATAGGGCTGCCGGACGATTTAAGCAGTTTTTCTTCTTCGTCATTAACCTCACAATGTCTTTTGATTTCATCAATATCCGCTACCATTACCGCTAGGGGTTTGGCCGGGCGGTTCTTACGTTGTCGCAAACGGTTGACGGTTCTCTCACTGGTGGCGTCGCAAGCTAAAAGAAAGCCCCCCAGCCCCTTTACCGCTACGATTTTGCCTTCTTTTAATAGTGCGGCGGTCTTCACAATAATAT
This sequence comes from Dehalococcoidia bacterium, assembly GCA_041478935.1. GTDB lineage: Bacteria > Chloroflexota > Dehalococcoidia > Dehalococcoidales > RBG-16-60-22 > RBG-13-51-18. The sequence continues at coordinate 1,264 of JBGOXC010000174.1, read as the reverse complement.
CCTCACAAACTACCGCTTTGCCTTTAGCATCAACCAGCTCAAGCTGTGGCCCGCATACCGGGCAGGCGTTAGGCTGGGCGTGAAAGCGCCGGTTCAGCGGGTCGTTATATTCCCTCCGGCACGCCGGGCACATCTTGAAGCTTTGCATCGTGGTGTTGGGACGGTCGTAGGGAATATCCTTGATAATCGTGAAGCGCGGACCGCAATTCGTGCAGTTGGTGAAGGGATAGCGATAGCGCCGGTCTTTCGGGTCGGATATTTCCTTCAGGCAATCCGGGCAGGTGGCGATATCCGGCGAAACGAGTTGGTATTTGCCGGCTTCGGCGACGCTTTCACGGATTTCAAATTTTTCGTAATTTTGAGGGATACCAGGTGCAATTTTTATGTCTTCAATATGAGATTGAGGTGGCGCTTGCTCGCGCAATTCTTTAACGAACTCATCGATATCTTTAGCCTCCCCCTCCACCTCAATCTTCACGTCTTCTGAGGTGTTGCAGACCCACCCCCGCAGGTTATGCCTGGCGGCAACTTGGTAGACGAACGGACGGAAGCCCACCCCCTGCACCACCCCCCGGACGCTGATGCGAGAGAGACTAATTGATGTTGTTTTTGCCATAAATTTTACGTGGGTTTCTTTTCTTTTAGTTTGGTTTCGAGCCAATCAAACCAGCCTTGTAGCCCTGCACCCGTTTTACAAGAGACCGGGAAGATAATAGCATCCGGATTCAGCCCGTCCACCACTTTCCGAAAGGCTTTTTCGTTAAAATCCAGGTAAGGCTGGAGGTCGGTTTTGTTTAAAATTACCACATCGCTGTCGGCGAACATGGCCGGGTATTTATAGGGCTTATCGTCGCCCTCCGGCAGGCTGGCAATCATCAGCCTTATATCCTCACCCAATAGATAATTATTAGGGCAGATAAGGTTGCCCACGTTTTCGATAAATAACAAATCTATCTTGTCCAACGGCAGATTATCCAGCCCTTCTGCCACCATAAAAGCGTCCAGGTGGCAACCGCCGGCCGTATTTATCTGCACCACCGGTATCTTTAGGGCGTTGACCTTTTCGGCATCCACGCTGGAGGCAACATCCCCTTCAATTACGGCTATTTTGTATTTTTTACTCATTGCTTTTATCGTGCTAAGAATCAGGCTGGTCTTACCCGCCCCCGGCGATGACATGATATTTATGGTTAGGATGCTGTGTTTCTCCAGCCGCTTTTTATTTTCTTTAGCTTTATCCTCATTTTTGCCGAGGATTTTTTCG
>JBGOXC010000237.1:0-2562 GCA_041478935.1 Dehalococcoidia bacterium | reverse complement strand
GGCAAAGCCGTTGACCGTGAGGTTGAAGGCACTCATGCCGCCATCGGCGCCGACCTCGTTAAACAGTGGGAAAAGTCGCCAGAGGTTTATAAAGGCGTCTCCGAACATCACCTGGAGACCAGCGATACGAGCATCTGGGGCTATATCGCTTCCGCCGCCGACGCTATCAGCAGCGCCAGACCGGGAGCACGACGCGAATCGCTGGAAAGCTACCTCAAGCGGCTCAAGGCATTAGAGGACATAGCCGACAGCTTTAAAGGCGTCGAAAAATCTTACGCCATCCAGGCTGGACGCGAGGTGCGCATCCTAGTCAAACCGGAAGCCATCGACGACCTGGGTGCGATGAGGCTGGCGCGGGATATCGTTAAAAAGATTGAAGAAACGCTGGATTATCCGGGTCAGATTAAGGTTACCGTCCTGCGTGAGACTCGGGCAGTAGACTACGCTAAATAAAACATGAACATTCTAGCCATCGGAGACATTGTTGGTAAGCCGGGACGGCAGGTCGTGGATAAACACCTGCGCGCCATACGCCAGCAACATAAAATATCCATCATCATCGCCAACGCCGAGAATGCTGCCGGCGGCTTCGGATTGACGCCAGATACCGCCAAGGAGCTATTAGGGGCTGGTATCGATGTGCTGACCTCCGGCAACCATATCTTCGCCCAGAAAGAAATCGTCCCCCTCCTGGAAGCCGATACGCCCATCCTGCGACCTATAAATTATCCGGCCGGGGTGCCGGGGCGAGGCTACTTAACACTCGGCAAGACGCTGATAGTAAATCTGATAGGGCGGACGTTTATGAACAACTACGACTGCCCCTTCCGGGCGATGGATAATCTACTGGAAACGTTGGATAAAAAAATCAAAGTCATTATCGTTGATTTTCACGCCGAGGCAACCTCGGAAAAAGTGGCGATGGGGCGCTACCTGGACGGACGAGTCAGCGCCGTCCTCGGCACACATACACATGTCGGTACCATTGACACACAGATATTAAAACACGGCACTGCCTATGTGACAGATATTGGCATGACGGGACCAACCGATTCGATAATCGGGGATGACGCCGATTCCGTCATCCAGCGCTTCCTGACGCAGATGCCCCACCACCTCTCCGTGGGTAAAGGCAAACCGCAGCTGAACGCCGTCCTCGTCGAAATTGATGAAGCCAGCGGTAAAGCTAAATCTATCAAACGCGTGCAGCAGGAGATGGCAGAGTCGTGAGCCTGGTTGACCTCCACCTCCATTCCACCGCCTCCGATGGTAAGTATCAACCGGCGGCGCTTATCGCCAAGGCGGCGGAGCTCGGCTTAAAGGTAATTTCACTCACCGACCACGATTCTATCGAAGGTATCGTACCAGCTATTCAGGCGTCTAAAACCTACCCCAACCTCACGTTTATCCCTGGGGTGGAAATCAGCACCGACCTCCCCGATGGCGAAGCTCATATTCTGGGCTATTTCATCGATTACACGAATTCTGAGTTCCAAAAAGAATTGGCAAAATTCCGCGATTCACGCAGTGGCAGGGGACGGCGTATGGTGGAAAAGTTGGGCGGGCTGGGCATAAAAATCGATTGGGCGCGGGTGCAGGAAATCGCCGGCGACGGCGCCATCGGGCGACCGCATGTGGCACAGGCGATGCTAGAAAAAGGCTATATCAAGACCTTCGAGGAAGCCTTTGATAAATATATCGGCCACAACGGTCCCGCTTACGTCGAGCGGGAAAAAATGACGCCGGAAGAAGCGGTGGCGCTGATTTTACGCGCTAAAGGCATTCCCGTGCTGGCGCACCCCTTCACCGTCAAAGACCCGGACGCGATGGTAAAGAGTCTTAAAAAAGTCGGGCTGATAGGAATCGAAGCATATTATAAGGACAATGCCCCCGCCGTCACCCAGGCCACCGTCAAACTGGCGAGAAAACACGGGTTGATTGCCACCGGTGGCACGGACTACCACGGCATCAGCAATAACGAGGTAATGATGGGCGGGACGGAGGTGCCATTAGAGGCAGCGGAAAAACTTATCGCGCTGGCGCAAGGCATACAACAAAGAGGTAACGAGTAATCTTTAATGATTAAACAGGTTAGTATTTCATTTTCTAAAAATCTCTATTTTTTCTTAATTTTATTGGCAAGTGACCCATTTGATTTACTTGAGAGATGGTTTGGCATGAAATTTGATCTACCTGGTTGGTTATTCTGGGTATTATTAGTAGTCGCAACAAGTCTAGCATGCTGGTTAACGATCAAAGACCTAAAACAAAAAGCAAACGAAAAAAAACAATTAGACTCGATTAAAACAGATTTAATAAATATAAACAAGTATGAGAGGGCAATTGCTAACCAAATAATTCAAGAACCACCTCCGAAAAGAATTCGAAATTATTTGAAAAAATCTCTTAATACAATATTCCCACTTGATGTATTTTTTTCTATAATACAAGGTGCTAGAAAAGGTCTAATTGACCCAATATTTAGTTTCTTTAAAACATTCGGAGATATTTTAGATGCTCTTGATTATGGCTTGAAAGTAAAATTACAGACTGATGATTCTT
>JBGOXC010000102.1:0-5391 GCA_041478935.1 Dehalococcoidia bacterium | reverse complement strand
CGTTCTTCACATAGTGAACCAAGTTAACGAAAGTTCTATTATTAATTTAATATCTGGAATTAACAGAAGTGTCACAATGAACAGGGCAAAAGTAACAAAAAAGTCTCAAAAGGATGGATTAACATTCAGGGGGAAACGTGAATTAAGAAAGAAAGACCGTAGGAATTTGGGGGTTTATATTGAATAGTCGGAGTTTACCAGTAGCTGTTATCGCGCTTGCCGGTAACGTAGGGATTATCCCGCCGTTCCGCGCCGATGGTTGTTTCCCGACCGTGACCTGGATAGATAACCGCGTCATCTGGCAGCGTCATGAGTTTTTTTCGGATGCTGTCCAAAAGTTGCGGACGGCTGCTCCCCGGCATTATGGTGGTGCCGATGCCCCGCCGGAAAATCGTATCGCCGGTAAATACCCCAAAGTCAGTCAGTAAGCAGATGCTGCCCGGCGTGTGACCCGGGGTATGAATTACTTCAAAGCTCATCCCCCCGACGTCTATTTTGTCGCCTTCGCGTAATAACCTTTCCGGGGGATGGGGCGTTCGGTAAGATATGCCGAACTGTGAACTATGAGAGCCGTGACCCTCCAGGAAATCGGCATCGTCGATATGTATAGCCACTCCCGCGCCGGTCTTATCCTGGACATCACGCAAGGCGGCAATATGGTCGGAATGTCCGTGCGTTAGCACGATGATTTTTATATCTAGTCCGGTGTCGTCAATAGTGCGGCAGATAGCTTCGCTATTACCCCCGGGGTCGATGACCAGACCCTCCCCCGCGGATGCCCTGCCAACGATAAAGCAATTGGCTGATAGCGACCCCACCACTAGTCTTTTGATAATCGGTTTTTCATCCATAAATGCTGTTTGAGCCGTCGCTCTAATAGCCTTTCTTGCGGTCTATCAAGTTAAGCAATTTTTTACCCGCCATGTATCGTTTAAGGTTCTCGCAGAATAACTCGGTGGCGTACACCATATAGCCTTCCATGCCGCCGGAGATATGGGGACTTAATATCACGTTATCAAAATCCCAGAGTCGGCTGTCTTTAGGCAGCGGTTCGGGAGTGACAACGTCCAGCCCCGCCCCGGCAATGCGTTTCTCATCGAGGGCTTTTATCAGTGCCTCCTGGTCGATAAGGCTGCCCCGCCCGATATTCATAATGTAAGCCGTCGGTTTCATCGCCTTTAGCTCCGCCTCCCCGATAATGTGGCGGGTCTCCGGCGTTAATGGTAAAGTCACGGCAACGTAGTCGCTTTGCCCGAGCAGCTCCTTCATCCGGCTTGTTGGCAAAACCAGGTCAACGTTTTTCGTTTTGCCAGCTGCTTTAGTTGTCCGCCTGGTGGCGATGACTTTCATGCCGAAAGCTTTAGCCAGCCGCGCTACCTCTCCGCCGATATGCCCCAGCCCGATAATCCCCACTGTCTTGCCTCGCAGAGTGCCGGACATATACCGCTGCCACTGGCGCGTCTGCTTCATCTTAAAACTCAAGGGTGTGTTCTTGGCGAACATCAGCATTAGCCCCATCACGAACTCGCCGATGGGTGTGGCGTGTATGCCGCTGACGCCGGTGAGAATCACTTTACTATTCCATATCTCGGTTCCCTGGTGCCGGTCGACGCCGGCGGAGGTTGCTTGGAACCACTTTAAGTGCGGCGCTCGGGCTATTACGTTTTTAGGCGGAACAAACCCGAAGAGCACGTCTGCCTCTGCCAGTAGGGCATCAAGCTCCCCCTTTTTGGTATTATCCCCCTGTATTTCAGCAAAAACCATCGTTGAGGCATCCGTAACCTTAATGTTTCGATTGACCGACCGTATGCGTTTTAAAATCTCTGCATCCGCGTGCGGTAGCCCTTTATCAAATGATGGGGTAACAACTAATACATTAAGCGTTTTCATACTGTCTTTCTCCCGTTTCTATTGGTAGATGCTTGGTTGCTCCTAATAATAAACTTATCAGAAGCTATGTCGTTTCGTCAAAAAAAATGTTGCCAGATTTATGCCGTTAAGAGTAAAATCATTAAAACCCCTTGGTCAAATGGGATAACTTGTACATATTATAAGAATAGCACTAAAGGAGAGATTAGCGATGGAAAAAGAATGGGCGCAGATGACCAAAGAGGAAAAGCGCGATAAGAGGATGAAGGACTATATTGAGGGAACCGGCATCAAGTTCCGTGATGCTAAAGCTAAAAAACTCTATCAAGAACGCGTGACCCGTATGGTTAAGGTCTCGCGCTGCGAGCAGCCCGACCGCGTACCGGTCATGCTCCCGACGGGTAACTATCCGGCTTACTACGCGGGCTACAACTTTAAAACGGTGATGTATGATGCTAAAAAGCTAAAGACCGCCTGGCGGAAGTTCATGGAGGATTTTTACGAGGATATGGACTCCTTCATGGGGCCGGGCTTCGTCTTTTCTGGTCGGGTCATGGACCTCTGTGATTTTAAAAACTACTCCTGGCCCGGGCATGGTTTGGGTGATAATGTTACTACCTTCCAGTTCGTCGAAGCCCAGTATATGAAGGGCGATGAATATGACCAATTGATGAAAGACCCATCTGACTTCGGCTTTAGGGTTTTGACGCCCCGCACCATGGGCGCCGCCGCCGGTCTGCAGTACTTCCCGCCCCTCAGCACGATGCTGGGTACGCCGATGGTCATGGCTAACCCCTTCGCCCGTAAGGAGATAAGAGATAGCTTTAAAAAGCTCATTGCCGCCGGCGAGGCAATGGAACAGTGGCAGGCGGAGCTTAAGGAGGCTAGTGATGACGCTCTTGAAGCCGGTTTCCCGGCCGGTCGGGGCGGTATGGGCATTGCGCCTTTCGACGTTATCGGGGACTTCCTGCGGGGCACGCAGGGCATCGCTATTGATATGTTCCGCAAGCCGCAGCAGCTCCTGGAGTGTATTGACATGATTTACGATATTATTGTCCCGCGGGCGATAAATATGGTGAATGAAACCGGCGGCTTTTCCGTTAATTTCCCCCTCCACCGTGGTGATGATGCCTTTATGTCCCGGGCGCAGTTTGAAAAATTCTACTGGCCCAGCTTGAAAAAGTATATCGATACCCTCATCGCCGAGGGCATCCAGGTCTCGCTCTTCGCCGAAGGTAAGTATAACGAGCGGCTGGAATATATCGGCGATTTCCCCAAGGGCTGGGTTTCCTGGGCGTTCGACCAGACGGATATGGCTAAAGCTAAAAAGATGATTGGCGATAGGTGCCATATCTCCGGCAACGTCCCATCCTCTATCGTGATTACCGGCACTCCCGAGCAGGTTAAAGACAATTGCCGACGGCTTATCGAAACCTGCGCCCCCGGCGGTGGCTATACGCTTTCCGGCGGCGCCTCGGCTACGGAAATCAAAAATCCCCGCAACCTCAAGGTCTTTATGGAAGCCGCCATCGAGTACGGAACGTATTAGTTTTATCAAGTTAAAGTATTTTAACGGGGGAGGGTAGCTATCTCTCCCCCGTTTGCTTTAGGGACGGCTTTAACGGTAAAATCTTAGATAATGAAAGCAGAGATTATTTCTACCGGCACCGAGCTGCTCCTCGGCAACATTGTGGATACCAACACTGCTTATCTGGCGGAGCAGCTGGCTATGCTGGGCATCGACCTCTACTTTGCCTCCACCGTCGGCGATAATTACGATAGGCTATTAGGGACTTTGAAAACTGCCTGGCAGCGGTCGGACCTTATTTTAATGACTGGTGGTCTGGGTCCCACCCAGGGCGATATCACCCGTGACGCTATCGCCGGCCTGCTCGAAGAGAAAATGGAGTTAGACCCTGGTTTAAAGGTAACCCTCGAAAAATTCTTTGCCGGGCGGGGAATCGAAATGAGCTCCAACAACCTCAAGCAAGCGATGTTGATTCCTTCGGCTCAAGCTATTCCCAATTCCCGGGGCACTGCGCCCGGCTGGTGGGCGGAAAAAGACGGTAAAATTATTGTCGCTATGCCCGGTCCCCCCGCCGAGCTGCAAACCATGTGGCAAAAGCACATAGCCCCCGCCCTGCAAAATCGAGCGGGAGGCGTTATCCTTTCCCGCACGCTTAAAACCTTCGGCATGCCGGAGGGCTCCGTGGATGAGCAGTTAACCCCTCTCCTTAAATCTACCAACCCCACCCTGGCTATCTACGCCAAGTCGGATGGCATCCACCTCCGTATTACCGCCAAAGCTGATAGCCAGGAAGCAGCCCAGCAGTTGATTGCCGACCACGAGCAGGCAGTCCGGGATATCGTTAGTAAATATGTCTGGGGCGTAGATGATGATGACCTCGCGACGATGGTAGCCAAGATACTTATCGCTAAAGGACTGACCCTCACCGTGGTGGAAACTTTCACCAGCGGCGCTTTGATACAAATATTGTCGCGCGTCCCGGAAAGCGACCGTTTCTTTAAAGGTGGATTGTATGCCGCCTCGGATGAAATGAAAACCTCACTCGGTCTGGTCTGGGGTTCCGGCGATATGTCCAAAACCGCCACGGCCATTGCTTCGCTGGTGCGGGACAAAGTTCATGCCAGCATCGGTATTGATATCGAGGGCTATATGGAAAAGTCGGATGACGCCCCGACCGCGAAAGTATTTATTGCCATTGCCGGCTTAAAGACCGGACTTTCCGTGGTGCGCAACTTCCCCGGCCGGCTCACCCAGCTGGAAAACAGGATTGCCTATCAGGTTCTCTTCGAATTGAAAAGATTCCTATCCTGATTGTGTCATTCCAGCGTAGGCTGGAATCCACTTCTTCTCCCCCAAAACCATACCGGTGAAAACCGGTATCCAGCCGCCTTTTCCTCTCAAACCTAGTATTCTCTATTTCACCCAGGCGCTGTCGTATTTTGCGCTTAACCCCACCTGCATGACCCTGTAAGGTCGCTCCACTTTATTACAGATAATCGGGAAATGCGGCGTTCCCTTGGGCAGCGCCACCACCGTCGGCGTGTTAAAGGTGTGTTTTTCCTGCTCTTTGCCGATGGCGATGGTTATCTCCGCGCCCAGGTAACTTAGGTCGTCCGTTTTATGCCCGAAGAATACCATCACCTCGTCGTAAGAATGGATTTGTGCCCCTTTACCCGGATACCACTCGCCGGTTTTATTGTATAGCCCCATCGTAAAATTTACCGCCATACCGGCTAGGTCTTTACCTTCCGTAGAAAATTGTTGCACGGCGTTAGCCCCGCCCGGTCCCTTTTTCACCGCTAGCTTGTGAAAGAGGTAATTGTATTTTTTACCGTTGGTAGTGCCTTCTTGCTTGACTGCTGTGCCCGCGTATTTGCCGCTTAAAGCCAGGTGGAAGTGCCCGAAGGTTCTGTAGGCTTTCTCGGTAATCAGCGGGCAGTGCGGCAGATTCGCCGGCGCCGCAGCAACCATTGGGACGCTGAACTTGTGTGTCT
>JBGOXC010000068.1:0-6330 GCA_041478935.1 Dehalococcoidia bacterium | reverse complement strand
GGCGCTCCCATACTCGCCGAACTGGTAGGGTATGGTGCCACCAGCGATGCCTTCCATCTTATCCAGCCTTCGCCCGACGGCGCCAGCGCCATTAACGCTACCAAGATAGCCTTGCAGATGGCTAACATCGCTCCTGAAGAAGTAGATTACATCAATGCTCATGGCACTGCAACAGTACTAAACGACCGCACCGAGACTAACGTCATTAAAAACGTTTTCGGCGAACGGGCAAAAAAGATACCGATATCCGCCAGTAAATCGATGTTAGGGCATTTGCTAGGGGCAGCGGGAAGTATTGAGGCAGTGATTACTATACTGGCCATGGAAAATAGCATCATTCCGCCGACCATTAATCTCACTCATCCCGACCCCGAATGTGACCTGGATTACGTGCCTAATGTCGCCCGAAAAGCCGAGATAAAGACGGCTGTTTCCAATTCCTTTGGATTCGGCGGGCATAACTCGGTGCTGGTTTTTAGAAAATTCGGTTCGTAGTATCATCAGTTCACGCTTAATTCCTCCCATATAAAAACCAACGTGCTCCCTTGACCGTAATCGGGTTTATTGCTACACTCAATGCATCGGGGAGACATAATATCGTATGAAAATCGTTACCGCCGAGCAGATGAGGAAAATCGATAGTGAGTGCACACGACTGGGCAAACCGGTGAACGTGCTCATGGAGAACGCCGGCAAAGCGGTAGCTGAAACCACGCGAGATTTCCTCGGCGAAAGAAAGAAACAAAACATACTTTGCCTGATTGGCGGGGGGAATAATGGTGGGGATGGGCTGGTGGCGGCGCGCTATCTTGCCGGCTGGGGGGCTAAAGTAAGTATCTACCTTTGCAGTGATAGACCTGCCGATGATGTTAACCTGAAGAGCGTACAGAAAAAAGGGATTACCTGTATTGAAGCTAAAACCGATAAAAGTCTGAAAAAGTTCGATGGCTTATTAACTTCAGCTACCTGCGTTATTGACGGATTATTGGGCACTGGTAAAATGCGCTCGCTGGAAGGCGTCTTTAAACAGGTTCTGGAGAAAGTCAATGCCGCCAGGCCAGAAAGTAAATTAAAAATCGTCGCCATAGACTTGCCGTCCGGCATGGACGCCGATACCGGCGCTGTCGACCCTGCTTGCCCTTATGCTGACCTGACCGTGACGCTGGCTTTCCCCAAGATGGGACTCTATAAATTCCCGGGGGCGGAAAGGGCAGGCAAGGTAAAGATAGTGGATATCGGCATCCGTGAAAAACTGGCAGATGATATTAATTTTGAACTGTTAACCGATGAATGGGCAGCTAAAACTCTACCCAAGCGCCCGCTCAACTCCAATAAAGGCACCTTCGGGCGGGTGTTAATATCCGCGGGTTCAATTAACTATATCGGGGCTGCTTATCTTGCCTGTAGTGGGGCGATGCGGGCCGGGGCGGGACTGGTCACACTAGCTACTGCCGGCAGTTTGCAGCCGATTATCGCCGCTAAACTTGCCGAGGCCACCTATTTACCCCTGCCGGAATCCCGGCCAGGCATTATCTCGGTGGCCGGCGCGGAAATTATCTACCAGGGGTGCAGCCAATATAACGCGTTACTGCTCGGCTGCGGACTAGGTCAAAATCCAGCCACTGTTGAGTTTTTAAGCTCCCTGCTTATAAAGAAAGACTTGCCCCCGCTGATTATCGATGCTGATGCGTTGAATATTTTATCCAGGCTGCCGGACTGGTGGCGGAAAATACCCAATGACGCGATTCTCACTCCCCACCCCGGCGAAATGGCACGGCTGACTGGCTTAACCATCGATGAAGTTCAGGCTGACCGGGCTGGTTTAGCCCTTAAATACGCTATAAAATGGCAAAAGACGATTGTACTAAAAGGGGCTTTCACCGTGATTGCCGCTGACGACGGCAAATGCCGCATCAGCCCTTTCGCCAATCCGGGGCTGGCATCAGCCGGGACGGGCGATGTGCTGGCGGGGGTCATTGCCGGTCTAAAGGCACAGGGGCTAAAGTCTTATGACGCCGCGGCGCTGGGGGTCTACCTGCACGGAGCCGCTGGTGATAAAATTAAAGATGAGTTGGGCGACACCGGTGTGATTGCTTCCGACCTTTTGCCAGCGCTGCCGCTGGTAATTAAGCAACTGAAAAACCGGGGTTGAAGAGGAGGGAAATATGTTGCTGGCTTTCGATATCGCCAATACCAATATTAAAATAGGCATGTTCGACGGGGACAAGCTGAAGGCAACCTGGCGCATTTCTACCGGCGTCCAGCGTATGTCCGACGAATATGCCGTGATGTTACTCAACCTGCTTAAGCATCAGGGGATAGATTCCAAAGACGTTAAAAAAGGCGCGATGAGTTGCGTTGTCCCACCCCTTTTAACGACCTTCAATGAGTTGTTTGAAAGGTATTTCAATATCCAGCCGTTGATAGTCGGGCCGGGTATAAAAACTGGCGTGCGTATACGCTATCCTAACCCTCGGGAAGTCGGTTCCGACCTTATCGCTAATGCGGCGGCTGCTCTTCACCTCTATAAGCCCCCGATAATCGTGGTGGCGCTGGGGACGGCTACCGCCTTCGCCATCGTTTCTAAAGGTGGGGACTATGTAGGAGGGGTTATTGCGCCGGGACTGGGTATATCCGCCGAGGCGCTTTATACCCGCACCGCTGCCTTGCCTAGGGTGGAACTGGCCCGACCAAAAAAGGTTATCGGCGATAATACTCAAACCTCCATGCAGTCGGGGTTGATTTATGGCTGGGCGGGGCTTATCGAGGGCATCGTGCATCGGATTCAGGAGGAGCTGGGAGAAAAAACCACGGTGGTGGCCACCGGCGGCTATGCCGGTATTATCGCTAAAGAGACGAAAGTTATCGACGAGGTTAATCCTGATCTTACGCTTATCGGGATAAAAGTAATCCATGATATGAATCGGAAGTAGGGGGAGAGGGGGCTGATATGTTAAAAGATAAGACAATAGTGCTGGGGATTACGGGGGGCATTGCTGCCTATAAAGCCGCTGACCTTGCCAGCAAGCTGACGCAGGCAGGGGCTAAGGTGGAGGTCGTTATGACCGAGGCGGCGACTAAATTCATCACCCCCTTAACGCTGCGCAATATTACGCATCGGCCAGTGGTAACCGATATGTTTGAATTGGCTTCTGAATGGAGCGTGGAGCATGTCGCCCTGGCGGAAGCTGCCGACGTGGTGGTCGTCGCTCCGGCAACGGCTAATACCATTGCGCGGCTGGCAGCTGGCATCGCCGATGATATGCTCGGCACGGTGGTGCTGGCGACTAAAGCGCCGGTGGTTATCGCGCCCGCCATGAACGATTTAATGTACAGCAACAAAGTGACGCAGGAGAATATTAAAAAACTTAAGGCGCGGGGTTTTAGCTTCATCGAGCCGGAGTATGGCAGGCTGGCGTCGGGTAAAATGGGGAAAGGACGGCTGCCGGAAACATCTAAAATAATCGAGGCAATTGAAAGGGCGTTGGGACAAAAGAGAGACTTAGAAGGCAAACACATCGTGGTAACGGCTGGAGGCACCCGTGAGCCGATTGACCCGGTCCGGCATATCGGCAATCGCTCCTCGGGTAAAATGGGCTACGCTTTAGCCGAGGCGGCGCGCGACCGGGGCGCTAAAGTAACGCTAATATCGGCTAACGTGTCGCTGGATGCCCCCGCCGATGTGGAAGTTATCAAAGCGCCAACGGCTTTAGAGATGAAAAAGGCGGTGGGTGGGGCAGTCAAGAAGGCGGACGTTTTAATTATGGCTGCGGCAGTGGCGGACTATCAGCCGGAGGTAATCGCTAAAAGTAAAATTAAAAAGGAGTCGGGACAAAACCTGACGCTCAAGCTGATTAAAACTCCTGATATCTTAAGTGAGGTAAAGGGACATTTTATCCGGGTGGGTTTTGCCGCCGAAACCGAGAATTTAGTGGCTAACGCCAAGAAGAAGCTTACAGAGAAAAAGTTAGATTTAATCGTCGCTAACGATATTACCAAAGCGGATAGCGGTTTTGACGCGGACACCAACCGCGTGGTGATTATTGATAAAAAAGGCAAAACTGAAGAGCTGCCTTTAATGAGCAAGCGTGAGGTGGCTGATAATATATTAGATAGGGTGAAGGGGCTGGTGGGGAAAAATAAATGAAAACCCAGCCTTATTCCCCAAAGTACGAAAGCGCCGTCGTCGCTCTGTGGCAGAAGTGCGACTTAACACGCCCTCAAAACGACTCTAAAAAAGACATCGTACGAAAACTTAAGGTGAATCCAGAGCTGTTTTTAATAGGTGTAAAGGGGAATAAAGTTGTTGCTACTGCGATGGGCGGCTATGATGGACACCGCGGCTGGGTAAATTACGTCGGCGTTGACCCTGAATTCCAGAAGAAAGGCCTGGGCAAACAGATAATGGAGGCTATCGAGAAAAAACTGATAGCCATTGGTTGCCCCAAGCTCAACTTATTAGTGCGTAAGGAAAATCTGGGAGCCATAGAATTCTACGAGAAAATCGGGTTTAACCGGGAAGATTGTATCGAGATGGGCAAGAGGCTGATACCGGATTAAAAACCTGTGACAAAAGCTACAGCTAGTGATAATATACTGGTGATAACTTTAACGATGAAGAAAAATTACAGGAGGTGAGGCTATGTTCTCGAGAGTATTGGTTCCACTGGATGGTTCAAAAGTTGGTGAAGCTGCCATACCGGCTATCGAACAGCTCGTCGATAAGCTGGCTAAAGGGACAAAGGTAGAGGTCATCCTCATCGGGGTGATGACGCTGTTGCGACATTGGGTAGTGGTCGGCGAGGCCAGCGCTCCGGTCTCCTATACTGAAGAAGAGCTTAGACTTATCAAGCAGAATGTTGAGAAATACCTGGTTAAAACCGGTGAGTCTTTAAAGAAACGGGGCGTCGCGGTACGGACAATTGTGAGCACCGGCAACGCCGCCGATGAAATTATCAAAGCCGTCGATGACACCAAGGCGGACTTGCTCGCCATGTCCACTCATGGGCGGTCGGGTCTGCGCCGCTTAGCGTTCGGGAGCGTGACGGATAAAGTGTTGCACCGTTCACACATACCGGTTCTGATGGTGCGCGCGCCTGAAGGCACGAAGAATGAATAATGGCTAAATGTCATTGCGAGGAGCGAAGCGACGTGGCAATCCCAATGTTATACCAAGTTCCTTAATGGAGATTGCCATGCTTCCCGAACTACCGGGGATTTTTAAACTCATCGGGATGGCTCGCAATAACAATATCAATCTGGGTAATTGATATTTAGGTCGGCGGCAAGGGCTTGAGAAACGCCTTTTTGCCGCCACTGCTTTTTTAGGTAATCCAGTGCCTTTTTCGTGTCGCTGGCGATGCGGGCTTTCTCGCACCGCTTGAGCCGGTATTTAAAAAGCCAGTAGGTAAATTCCTTCATCTCGTCTAGGGTAATGGACTGGCGTTGGACATGCCCTTTTTCTTTGCGGAACTGCTTTAGCAACTCATCTTTATTGATATCATAAATGCGGCTGTAGGCTTCATCCGAGGAGTAGGCTTTACCCAGCCCCTGGACCCACTTTTCTTTATCAATAGCTTCCTGTACAGCGAGGAGTAGCGCTTCTTCCACGGTGACGCCGTAGAAATAATTGAGGTACTGCTTGAACTTTTGCTCGCCGATAAGCTCTTTGATTTCCCCGGCATCCAACTCGAGCGGGGGCACGCCGTGAAAGAGTAGGGCGTCCACCTCACCTTCCGGCAATAGTTCTTCGACCGTCTCGCAGAGTCGCTCCGCTAAAAGCAGCCAGTCGAAAGCCTCGCCCTCAATAAGGTAAACGTAGGAGCGGTCGTGATAGTCTTCTTCGGCGCTGGACCACAAACCGATAGCGCCTAAAAGGGAACGATACCAGTTTTTACCGGAGGCGACGGCTTCCTTGAGATAGCGGACAGCCTCGGCATCGCCCGCCGTGCTGGACTCCGTGGCGACTAAACGACTTTCTTTAATCGGCATATTGAACCTTAAGCAGGTGTCCTCTGCGGGCGCTGGTCCTGATTTGAAGGAAACTCCGCTTTGAGTTTTTCGTAAAACGCGAGCTCGCCGGTGGTGACCAGCTCGGTGAGCTTTTTGGTGATTGCCTCGCCGGCGCCGGGTATTTCTTTAAGCCGGTCTTCCGCCACCAGCTTGGCCACCGGCTCTTTAAGCTCACTAATAGCGCGTGCCACCTTTTCATAAGCCCGGATTTTAAAGATATTCTCTTTCTTGAGCTTGAGTATAGTAGCGATGTCGGCGAAGATAGCGGAGATTTCACTGTTGGTCATTTTTCAATCAAGCCCAAATTCACTTTTTAAT
>JBGOXC010000160.1:0-3762 GCA_041478935.1 Dehalococcoidia bacterium | reverse complement strand
GATGGCTATGTGAAAAAGGCCAGTAATCCGCGTCAGCAAATTCACCCCGACCAGTGGCTGACATCCGAGCAACTATTAGAACGAAGCAAAAAAGGCGCCGCGACGTCGCAGGAAAGGCGTTATCCCGGCGATTACGTCTATACATTTGTCGCCGGTGGCAAAAAATTCGACCACGGTTTCGACTTCACCGAATGCGCCTCGCAAAAGCTTTATCACGCGCAAGGCGCCAATGAGCTTCTGCCGTATTATTGCTACCTTGATTTTGCCGCCGGTAAGGTGCGAGGTTTTGGGTTTACCCGGACGATGACCCTTTACGAAGGGCACGGCAAGTGCAATCACCGCTTTATGGTCGGCGGTAAAACTAAAGCAGATTGGCCGCCACCGTTTTTAAAGAGGAAATAAGCAATGACCGCGATAAATAAGTTCGTGAAACATTTTATCAATACACGTTACGAGGATATACCTGCCACTGCCGTGGCGGCGGTGAAGCAGGAAGTGCTGGACAGTCTGGCGACAGCGCTGGGAGGTTCAACGAAGGAGGGGGTGGGGGAGTTGGTGGAAATGGTGAAGGAGTGGGGCGGCGCCAAACAAAGCACGGTCATTGCTTATGGCTTTAAGTGCCCCGCCCCCAACGCTGCCCAGGTCAATGGCACGATGATTCACGCTTTAGATTATGACGATGGCCACCAGACAGCGCTGGTGCATATTGGCTGTGTAACGGTCTCCAGCGCTTTCGCGGCGGCGGAGCGGGTGAGTAAAGTCAGCGGCAAGGAGATTATCACGGCGATAGCACTGGGAGGTGACTTTATGTCCCGGCTGGGATTAGCTAGCAAACCGGGCGGTAACACTTTAGCCTCCGGCTGGCACCCCACCACCCTTTTCGGTTTTCTCGGTAGTGCCGCCATTGCCGGCAGGATTTTCGGTTTTAATGAAGAGAAAATGATTAACGCCATCGGTCTGGCTTACCATCAATGCGGCGGAGCGGGCACCGGCGTAGCGGACGGCGCTTTAGCGAAAAGGATGGGACCGGGGCTGGCGGCTAAAGCCGGGCTAACTTCTGCCCTCATGGCGGAAAGAGGTATCACCGGCGAGCGCGATGCCCTCGAAGGGAAGGCGGGGATTTTTAAAACCTACATGGGCGGGGATTACGACCCCAAGGTACTGACCGCGGATTTGGGAAAGAGGTGGGAGGTGGTGAATATCGGCGATAAGCCGTATCCCTGTTGCGGGCTGACCCATGCCTGTATCGATGCGGCGCTGGCTTTGAGGTCTAAGCATGATATTAATGTGGATAAAATCAAGTCTATCACCGTCTACGGCGGGCAGGCGGTTTATGATTTATCACAGCCGCCGCAGATAAAGCAAAATCCGCGGACGATTATTGACGCCCAATTCAGCGTGCCTTACGTAGTGGCGGTCGCTTTAGTCAAGGGAAAGGTCACCGTGGATGATTTTACCGAAGAGTCAATTAAAAGAACAGAAATTATAAACATTGCCCGCAAAGTAAGCGGCAAACTGGTGCTGGCGATGAACCGCCACGGCGTAGGTCCTGGCGGCGTAACGATAACGATGCAGGACGGGAGGGAGTACACCGATGAGGTCGAACACTGCCTCGGTAGCATCGAGCGACCGATGACCTTTAGGGATGTGACCAAAAAATTCCAGGAATGCGCCGCCTGCGCGCTTAAGCCCCTCCCCGCCGCTAAAGTTGATAAAGTAATTGAGCTGGTAAGTCGACTGGAAAAACTACCAGACGCCACCGAGATTATCAGGTTACTAGGCTAATAATTGTCATTGTCTCTACTGTCATTCTGAGGGAGCAAAGCGACCGTGAGAATCTCAATCACTATTTCGAGCCGATGACGGGTATTGCTACGTCAGGGAGTTTATACTGAGCGAAGCGAACGTACTCCTCGCAATGACATTCTTTATTACGCCTGGCTGTCTCTTAAGACCTTACCGGTCTTCTTATCTTTCCAGTAGGCGCGCTGCTGCACTGGCCAGTTAAAGGTGATGGCGCCGGGGCGGGGACAATCGTTCACACAGCAGCCGCAGTACCAGCATTCGTCGGGGTGAAGAATCACCGGCGGCTTGCCTTTTTCCGGATTGGGGATAAAAACATCCACCTGGCAGACTTCCACGCAATGGTTGCAGCCGTTGCACCTTTCCGGGTGGAAAATAACGTTGGTGTTGGGGGTAGTTATATTAGGCAGAGCGTATATCTTCTTTTGAGGCATCGCTGTCTCCTTATTTACCTTTATAAACGCCGGTGTAGTCCTTATTATGCGCCTCGTAGTTGGCGACCAAATCGCCCCAGTATTTCTGCTTCCGCTCGCCGATTTTAACCTTGCCGTTCGCCAGCTTGATAGTGAGGTACTTATGCCATTCCGGCGGGTCAAGCTTGGGGTAGTCGGTGCGGAAGTGATTAAGCATCATGCTGGAGGCTTTCCGCGCCAACGCCGCGTTGATGATAATTTGGCCGTGGGTAAGCAGGTTTAAATCCTCGATACTACGCATCAATTTATGCGGGTCGAGGGCATAAAGGCGGGGAACATGGACTTCTTCGATTTCCTTCAGCGCGTCCAGCCCCATTTTGAGCAGGAGTTCCGTCTTATATTCGGTACAGAAGTACTGCATGGCACGGGCGATGCCGGCGTGTAGTTCCTTCCAGTCTATACCTGCGGTGCGCTTTATTGGGGCGTAGATACGCATTTTTTCTTGAGCTATCTGTTCTTTAGAAGCTTTGCCGGTTCCCACCTGTTTTGAATAGGCGGCGGCTTTACGCCCGGCATACCTGCCTGTGGCGGCCGCATAACTATGGTCGCCAGCGGCGAAGGTGTTTTCCCCAGCTACATATAGTCCGTCCAGTGTTGTCATCAGGTCCCAGTCCACAACTGGTCCGCCGCCACCTGCGTTGCGCCACTGTGAGGGGCTGTTGCCTTCGATTAGGCTGAAATTCATGAGGAGGTGCTTGGCGGGGTTGAAGCCGGCTTTTTCATAGCTGTCGGTAATGACCTTGGTGGTGGATTCCTCACCGAGCATTAAATCCCAGGTGGCTCTCCGCTCGATTTCCTTCATGGCAGGGAAATCCCCATAGAAGGGTAGGGCATACTCGCCGGTTTTAATGCCGTTCAGGATTTTCTCCATGTCTTTCTGTGAGGGCCTCATGGCGCCGCCATCCTCCCATCCCTGTGTCGGCCAAGGCAGTCTTTTCCCGTTGGCATCCACGATGGGAACGTTCTCGTAACTGGCGTCGCCGGCGCCTCCGTACCATGTATGCTTATAGCCGGTGCTCAACATGACGATGCCGGTTCGCTCCATTAAAGTGAGTTCTGCGCCCGCCCGGAACGCCATGGTATTGCCGTCGCCAGTGATGGTACGGGAACGGAAGGTGTTATAGCCCGCCAGCTCGGTATTTAATAGAAACAGCGACCAGTCGCCCGCTGTGGCGATAATAGTAGCCTTAGACTTGAATATCATGAACTCACCGGTGCGGCCGTTAAGGCCCGTGGCGCCGACGACTCTGGCGCCTTGGACGCCTTTTTCCGTCAAAAGGTTGGTAGCCATCACTCGGTCGAAAATTTTTACACCCAGCTGCTTGCATTCCTTCTTCAGGGCGGGCTTAAAGGTCGTCCCCCAGACGCGGATGACGGTGTTATTTAGTTTATTTTCCGGGTTGCTCTTAAGCGATCGGCGATTGGCGGCGTCAGGACCGAAACTGACGTTGCGGGTGTAGCGCGGGGATATCATTATTTTAGACTT